>JAVEDG010000294.1 GCA_030841245.1 Actinomycetota bacterium | reverse complement strand
TCCTCGGCTCCGAGCCGACCAAGGGCTGGGGTCCGTTCCGGCGGTTCGACATGGACAAGGCCAGGGATGTCACCCGCAAGGAGATGGCCGCCATGGGCATCGACATCCGTGACCCGGAGCAGCCGGTCGGGACCCTCTCCGGAGGGGAGCGCCAGTCGGTCGCCATCGCGCGCGCGGTGCACTTCGGCGCGCGCGTGCTGATCCTCGACGAGCCCACGTCCGCCCTCGGCGTCAAGCAGGCGGGTGTGGTGCTGAAGTACATCGTTCAGGCCCGCGACCGGGGTCTCGGTGTCATCTTCATCACTCACAACCCGCACCACGCCTACCCCGTCGGTGACCGCTTCGTGCTGCTCAAGCGGGGCCGCAGCCTGGGCGACTTCGCCAAGAGCGAGATCTCGCGCGAGGAGCTGACCGGGCTGATGGCCGGCGGCGCCGAGCTCGACGAGCTGGCACACGAGCTGGAACGCGACGGTTCAGGCAAGGACCCGCTCGCGCAGGTTCTCGCCGAGGAGGCGAAGTCGCTCGGCACCTGACCAGGTTCCTCGAGCGCGTCCCCCATTGGCCGGGCGCGGGAGGCGACGCTTCAGGAGAACTCGGTGAGCGTCTTCTCGGCCTCGGCGAGCCAGCTGCGCCGGGCGTCCGCAGCCTCGGTCGCCTTCGCGGCCTTGTCGTCCTGTCCGGCCGCGCGGGCTCGCTCCGCCTCGGCATCCAGTGCGGCGATCGACGTCTGCAGCTGGCTGACCGTCGCCTCGGCCCGGGCGCGCGCCTCGGGGTTCGACCGGGCCCACGCGCTCTCCTCGGCGGAGCGGATCGTGTCCTCCACCCGGCGCAGCCGCCCTTCGACGGCGTCGCGCGCGCTGCGCGGCACGTGGCCGATGGCGTCCCACCGGTCCTGCAGGGAGCGCATGGCTGCCCGAGCCGACCGGACGTCGGTGACCGGCACCAGCCGCTCGGCCTCGGAGACCAGTGCCTCCTTCTTCGCCAGGTTCTCCGCCAAGCCGGCGTCGCGCGCGGCGAAGACCTCGCCGCGCGCCGCGAAGAACCGGTCCTGGGCGGCCCGGAAGCGAGCCCAGAGCGCGTCCTCCTGGTCACGGCGGGCCCGTCCGGCGGCCTTCCACTGCGTCATCAGGTCGCGGTAGGCCGTGGCGGTGGCACCCCAGTCCTTGGAGTCCGCGAGCGCCTCGGCGGACTTGATCAGCTTCTCCTTGCGCTCTGCGGCCTCGCCACGCGACACGTCCAGCTCGGCGAAGTGCGCCCGCCGCCGCCGCTCGAACGCGGTACGGGCGTGGCTGAAGCGCTTCCAGAGGGCGTCGTCGGTCTTGCGGTCCAGCCGCGGTGCGGCCTTCCACTCGGCGAGCAGCGTGCGCAGCCGGTCGCCGGCCCGCTTCCAGTCCGACGCGTCGGTGAGCGTCTCGGCCTCGGCGACGATGCCCTCCTTGGTGGCCGCCGCCACCTCACGGGCGCGGGCCCGGGCGGCGTCGGCCTCGGCCCGGCGGGCAGCAGCCTGCTGGTCGAGCGCGTCGAGGCGACCTGAGAGGGCGGCGAGGTCGCCGACCGCGTTGGCCTCGGCGACCGCCGTGCGCAGGTTCGCGATCGAGCCGGCAGCGTCCTTGGCGTCGACCGCCGAGGCAGCCAGGCGCTGCTCGAGCAGGCCGACCTGCCCGGCCAGGTCCTCGTACTTGCGGGCGAAGTAGGCGAGTGCCTCCTCCGCGGTGGCACCCGGGTACGAGCCGACCTGGCGCTCGCCGTCGGCAAGCCGCACCCAGACCGTGCCGTCGTCGTCGACCCGTCCCCACGCGGCCGGGCTCGGCCCGGCCGGCAGGTCCGGAGTCGGCGGTGGGGCTGGGGTCGGCGGCTCGGGCGCGGGGGGTGAGGGGAGGGGCTCGGGTGCGGGCGGTGGCTCGGGTGCCGGCAGTGGCTCGGGTGCGGGGGGCCGAGGTGTCGGCGGTGGGGTCGGCGGCTCGGGCGTCGGGTCGTCGGTCACGTCACGCCTTCCGCACCCTCATCGACTCGATCGCGATCTCCTGGGTCGGGGTCCCGTCGGTGCTGCCTCCCGACACTCCTGCCCGGGCCACCTTGGTCACGATGTCGAGACCCTTGGTGATCCGCCCGAAGATCGTGTAGCCGCCCCCGGTGGTCGGCAGGCTGGTCTCCCGGTAGACGAGGAAGAACTGGCTGCCGTTGCTGTTCGGGTCCGTGCTGCGCGCCATCGCCACGGTGCCGGCCGGGTAGGCGCCGTCCTTGGGCGCGTTCTCGATCCCGAAGCCGTAACCCGGCCCGCCCGTGCCGGTGCCGGTCGGGTCGCCGCACTGCAGGACGTAGATGCCCGACGTCGTGAGCCGGTGGCAGCGGGACCCGAGGAAGTACCCGTTGGCGGCGAGGAAGGCGAAGGAGTTGACCGTGTGCGGCGCCTGATTGGCGAACAGGTCCATGGTGATCGTGCCGCAGTTGGTCTTCATCGTCGCCACGTACGTCGCCTTCCGGTCGACCGTGAGCGGCGGCTCCTTGGCGAACGTCTGCGGCTTCTTCGGCTGGTCCAGCGTCGGCGGCGGGCAGACCGTGGCAGCCGACGTCGTCCCGGTCGAGCTGCTGGTGGGCGTCGGGGTCGAGGACGCCGCGGTGGTCTTCTTGTCGCTGCCGGTGAGCGCGGTCAGGGCGATGATGCCGACGACGACTGCGAGCACGGCGACCACGACCCCGGCGACCTGCTGGTTGCGGCGGCGGCGCGCCCGCGCCGCCCCCCGCCGGGCCTGCTGGCGCTCGTACCGCTCGCGCGCGAGCTGCCGCTCCCGCTTGGCGCTGCCAGCCACATGCCCTCCATTCGCCAGACCTGGACGGTCGCACAGTCTAGGTGGACTGTCGGGGTGGCGCCCCGGAACGGGTTCGCAGGGTGTGGCGGGCCGCCGGTAGGCTCGGCGGGGGCCATGGCCGGACGGGCCGGGCCGGAACCAGCTGCCAGATCCGTGAAGAGGGGCTCCCGCGTGCTCATCCACGGCTTCCCCGCCGCCGCCTTCGACACCAACTGCTACGTCGTGGCTCCGGCGGCCGGTGAGCAGTGCGTGGTGGTGGACCCGGGCATCGGCGTCACTGCGCAGCTCGACGACGTGCTCGACGAGCACCGGCTCTCGCCGGTAGCGGTCCTGCTGACCCACGGACACCTCGACCACACCTTCTCGGTCACGCCGGTGTGCGGTGCCTGGGGAATCCCGGCGTACCTGCACCCGGGTGACGAGGAGATGCTGAGCGACCCGCTTTCGGGGTTGTCGCGGGAGACGGCCGCACTCTTCGGCGGGCGCCTGCAGTGGAGCGAGCCGGACGACGTCAAGGTGCTCGCCGACGGCGAGGTGCTGCGGGTGGCCGGGCTCGAGGTCACGGTCGACCACGCACCCGGGCATACCAGGGGGTCGGTCGCGTTCCGGGTCCCACACGACGAGGTGCCCGAGGTGATGCTCTCGGGCGACCTGTTGTTCGCGGGGTCGATCGGACGGACCGACCTGCCCGGCGGGGACCACGCCACCATGCTCGCCAGCCTGGCCGCCAAGGTCCTGCCGCTGCGCGACGAGGTGGTCGTCCTGCCGGGCCACGGCCCCCAGACCACCATCGGCCGCGAGCGCACCACCAACCCGTTCCTGCAGGACCTCGGCGCGGGCGGGCCGGTCGCGGCGCCGACCCGAGGACTGTGACCGGATGAGCTACCAGGCCCCCAAGGGCACGTTCGACCTGCTGCCGCCCGATTCGGCGACCTTCCTCGCCGTACGCGCGGCGCTGTCGGCCCCCGCCCGGCGAGCGGGTTACGCGTACGTCGAGACGCCGATCTTCGAAGACACCGCGCTGTTCGCGAGGGGAGTCGGGGAGTCGACCGACGTGGTGAGCAAGGAGATGTACACCTTCGAGGACAAGGGCGGCCGGTCGCTGACGCTGCGCCCGGAAGGCACCGCGTCGGTGCTGCGGGCGGTCCTGGAGCACAACTTGCACCGCGGCGCTCTGCCCGTGAAGCTCTGGTACTCCGGGAGCTTCCTGCGCTACGAGCGACCGCAGGCGGGGCGGTACCGGCACTTCTCCCAAGTCGGTATCGAGGCGGTGGGAGTCGAGGACGCGGCGCTGGACGCGGAGGCGGTGCTGCTCGCTGTCGACGCGTATGCCGCGCTTGGCCTGCGCGACGTCCGGCTGCTGCTCAACTCCTTGGGCGACCGGACCTGCCGGCCGGCCTATCGCGAGGCGCTGCAGGCCTTCCTGCGCGGACTCGACCTGGACGCCGAGACCCGCAGCCGGGTCGAGATCAACCCGCTGCGGGTGCTCGACGACAAGCGGCCCGAGGTGCTCCGCCAGCTCGAGGAGGCCCCGCTCGCAGCCGACCACCTCTGCGACGATTGCAAGGCGCACCACGAGCAGGTGCGGGCCCTGCTCACCGCGGCCGGCGTGACGTTCGAGGACGCCCCGCGGCTGGTCCGCGGCCTCGACTACTACACCCGGACCACTTTCGAGTTCGTGCACGACGGGCTCGGCGCACAGGCGGCGGTCGGGGGCGGCGGGCGATACGACGGATTGTCCGAGTCGATCGGAGGTCCGGCGTTGCCCGGTGTGGGCTGGGCGCTCGGCGTGGACCGCACGGTGCTCGCGCTCCGGGCCGAAGGGGTCGAGCCGGCCGTGGACGACCCGGTCCAGGTGTTCGCGGTCCCGATCGGCCCGGAGGCCGTCGGCCCGCTCTTCGGGATCGTCACGGAGCTGCGCCGCGCCGGCATCCGGGCGGACCTGGCCTACGGCGGGCGCGGCCTGAAGGGGTCGATGAAGGCGGCCGACCGATCGGGCGCTACGCGTGCCCTCGTCGTGGGCGAGCGTGACCTCGCCGACGGCGTCGCTCAGGTCAAGGACCTCACCAGCGGCGAGCAGGTGGCCGTGCCGCTCACGGAGCTCGTCGCCCGGCTGCAGGAGGAGCTGCGGTGATCCGCACCCACGACGCCGGGTCCCTGCGGGCCACCCAGGCCGGGCACAAGGTGACCCTGGCGGGATGGGTGGCCCGGCGCCGTGACCACGGTGGGGTGGCGTTCATCGACCTGCGAGACGCGTCGGGCTACGTGCAGGTCGTCATCCGCGACGAGGCCACGGCCGCGGGCCTGCGCAACGAGTTCTGCCTGCGGGTGTCGGGCGAGGTGAGCCTGCGGCCGGAGGGCAACGCCAACCCGAACATGCCCAGCGGTGACATCGAGGTCGTTTCCGACGACGTCGAGGTGCTCAACGAGTCGGCGCCCCTGCCGTTCCAGATCGACGAGCACGTCGAGGTCGGTGAGGAGGTGCGGCTGCGGTACCGATACCTGGACCTGCGACGGGCCGGTCCCGCCGCGGCGATGCGGCTGCGCTCCGAGGTCAACCGGACCGCACGAGAGGTGCTGCTCGGTCGTGGCTTCGTCGAGGTCGAGACGCCGACGCTCACCCGGTCCACGCCGGAGGGCGCCCGCGACTTCCTCGTGCCGGCCCGCCTGGCGCCCGGCAGCTGGTACGCGCTCCCGCAGTCGCCGCAGCTGTTCAAGCAGCTGCTGATGGTCGCCGGGATGGAGCGCTACTTCCAGATCGCCCGGTGCTACCGCGACGAGGACTTTCGCGCCGACCGGCAGCCGGAGTTCACCCAGCTCGACATCGAGATGAGCTTCGTCGACCAGGACGACGTGATCGAGCTCGCCGAGGCCGTCACCGCATCGCTGTGGCAGCTCGTCGGGTACGACGTCGAGCTGCCCCTGGCGCGGCTGACCTACGCCGACGCGATGGCCCGGTTCGGCAGCGACAAGCCGGACCTGCGCTTCGGCCAGGAGCTGGTCGACTGCACCGGGTACTTCGCCGACACGCCGTTCCGCGTCTTCCAGGCGCCCTACGTCGGGTCGGTGGTGATGCCGGGAGGCGCCGCTCAGTCCCGCAAGGAGCTGGACGGCTGGCAGGAGTGGGCCAAGGCCCGCGGCGCCCGCGGCCTTGCCTACGTCCTCGTCGGCGAGGACGGCGAGCTCGGCGGGCCGACCGCGAAGAACCTGTCCGAAGGGGAGCGGGCCGGCCTGGCAGTGCACGTCGGCGCTGACCCCGGTGATGCGGTGTTCTTCGCCGCCGGCGAGCGGGCCGCCTCGCAGGCGCTGCTCGGCGCCGCCCGCCTGGAGATCGGCCGGCGGGGCGGGCTCTTCGACGAGTCCGACTGGTCGTTCCTGTGGGTCGTCGACGCGCCGCTGTTCGAGCCGTCGGCCACGGCACGCGCGAGCGGTGACGTCGCGGTCGGGGCCGGTGCATGGACCGCGGTGCACCACGCATTCACCTCGCCGCGACCGGAGTGGCTGGACCGGTTCGAGGAGGACCCGGCCAACGCCCTCGCCTACGCCTACGACCTGGTCTGCAACGGCAACGAGATCGGCGGCGGATCGATCCGCATCCACCGCCGCGACGTCCAGGAGCGCGTGTTCGCGGTGATGGGGCTGACGCAGGAGCAGGCGCAGGAGAAGTTCGGCTTCCTGCTCGACGCGTTCGCCTACGGTGCCCCGCCGCACGGTGGGATCGCGCTGGGCTGGGACCGGATCACTGCCCTGCTCGCCGGAGCCGAGTCGATCCGCGACGTGATCGCGTTCCCGAAGAGCGGCGGGGGATACGACCCGCTCACGGGGGCGCCGGCCGCCATCACTGCGGCCCAGCGGAAGGAGGCCGGCGTCGACGTCCGCCCGGACGACGGCGTGCGCGCGCCCTCGGACCGGCCGGGAGAGCCGCCCAGCCCGAGGAGGAGCTGAGCACCGAGCGCCCGGTCGGCGTGAGCTGGACGGGGTCAGCCAGCCGAGCGCGCCGTCGGCGTGCTCCCAGGCCGCCACCACGCGCGCCGGGTCGACGGAGCACCGGGCGACGGTACCTTCGCGACGTGGACCTCTTCGAGTCGGCGGCCGACGACGCTGCCGCGGCCGGGGCGCCGCTGGCGGTGCGGATGCGTCCGGCCACGCTCGACGAGGTCGTCGGGCAGGACCACCTGCTCGTCCCGGGCTCCCCGCTGCGTCGTCTCGTCGAGGGAGATGGAGGTCTCGCTGCCCCGGCATCGGTGATCCTCTGGGGCCCACCGGGCACGGGCAAGACGACGCTGGCCTACCTGGTGTCCTCGGCCACCGAGCGGGAGTTCACCCAGCTGTCCGCCGTGAACGCCGGCGTCAAGGACGTCCGGGCGGTGCTCGAGCAGGCCAAGCGACGGTCCGGCATGAGCGGGCGCGAGACGGTGCTGTTCATCGACGAGGTGCACCGGTTCTCCAAGACCCAGCAGGACGCGCTGCTGCCCGCCGTCGAGAACCGCTGGGTGACGCTGGTGGCCGCGACGACCGAGAACCCCTACTTCTCGATCGTGTCCCCGTTGCTGTCGCGTTCGTTGCTGCTGACGCTCGCCCAGCTCGACGACGTCGGCGTGACCGAGGTCCTTCGGCGTGCGATCGCGTCACCGCGGGGGCTCGACAATGCTGTCGCGGTCTCGGACGCGGCAATGGACCACCTGTTGCGGATCGCCGGCGGCGACGCCCGACGGGGGCTGACCGCGCTGGAGGCCGGGGCCGGGGCCGCGCTGGCCCAGGGGCTGACCAGCCTCGACGTGGACACGCTCGAGTCGGCCGTCGACCGCGCGGCGCTGCGCTACGACCGGGACGGGGACCAGCACTATGACGTCATCTCCGCGTTCATCAAGTCCATCCGCGGCTCCGACGCAGACGCTGCCCTGCACTACCTGGCACGGATGATCGAGGCCGGTGAGGATCCTCGCTTCATCGCCCGACGGCTGGTCATCCTCGCCTCCGAGGACGTCGGCCTGGCCGACCCCACGGCGCTGCCGGTCGCCGTCGCAGCAGCCGAGGCGGTCGCCTTGGTGGGGCTGCCGGAGGGCAGGATCAACCTGGCTCAGGCGGTGCTCCACCTGGCGCTCGCACCCAAGTCCAACGCGGTGGTAGTCGCGGTCGACGCGGCGTTGGCCGACGTACGCCGTGGGCTCGCCGGCCCGGTGCCCCGGCACCTTCGCGACCAGCACTACCCGGGCGCCCGCTCGGTGCCGGGTGACGGCCGCTACGTCTACCCGCACGACGAGCCCGACGGGGTGGCCGCGCAGCAGTACCCCCCGGACGCGGTCCTCGAGCGCTCGTACTACGAGCCCACCCGCCATGGCGCCGAGGGACGGCTGGGCGAGCTCTGGGCCACGTTGCGGGCCCGGGTGCGCGGCAGCTGACGTGGCGACCGGTTGAACCTCCCGGATGGGCTATCGCCAAGCCGGGTGACCGCGATGCATGATGACGCAGAGGGGTGCGCCCCGTCACTGACCGTGGTCCGCAGCGACCTGGCAGCGGCCGGGGCGGCGTCCTGGGGGTGCACGGTGAGGTCTCGGGACGCCTGGCTGCGGCGCAGCTTCGCCCAGAGCGCCACGCCGCTCGCGCTGCTCGGCGAGGACCGCACGCTGGCGACCGTCAACGAGGCGTTCGCCGCACTGGTGGGCGTGAACGCCCGGGCCCTGGTCGGTCGACGGCTCGACGAGTTCGAGGCCGAGGGCGAAGGCGAAGTGGACGACGAGAGGCCGGCCGACGGGCTGCCGGTCGAGCCGGTGGTCGCCCCGGCGTACGACGGGTCCGCGCGCTTCGAGCGAAGGTACCGCCACGCGGACGGCTCGATCGGCCTGCACGAGGTCACCCTCACGCCGCTCACCGGCCCGGAGGGCGACCGGATGCTGCTCTGCCAGCACCGCGACATCACCCGCCAACGGCGGGGCGAGATGGCCGAGCGCTCTGCGCGCGCTCTCGCGGAGCAGCGGGCCGCCCAGCAGCAGGCAGTCGCCGAGCTCGGCCGGGCGGCGCTGATGGCGGGGTCCCTGGACGAGGTCCTCGACCGGGGCTGCCAGGTGATGAGCGAGCTGCTCGCCTGCCCGTCCGTGGTCGCGTTGCAGCGGACCAGCAAGCTGGACGGCACCCGACTACTGCTTCGTGCCGGGGTCGGGCTGCCGAACCACCCGCGCGTGGGCGAGCCCTGGGTGGTGCACCGGGAGGGCATCGCGTACGCGGCGCAGGAGACCGGGGAGCCCGTCGTCCTCCCCGACTCGATCGACCCCGAGGACCGGTACGCCGTGGCGGCGATCATGCGCCAGGAAGGCCTGCGCAGTGCCATCGTGGTGCCTGTCCCGGCGTCGCCCGGAGAGCCGACCTGGGGGCTGCTGTCGGCCGCCAGCCCGATGCCACACGCCTTCGCGGAGACCGAGCGAACCTTCGTCGACGCCGTCGCGCACGTCGTGGCGGCAGCGGCCCTGCGGCTCGCCGCCGAGGAACGGACCCAGCACCTGGCCTGGCACGACCCGCTCACCGGGCTGCCCAACCGGCTGCTGCTCGGCGACCGGCTCGACAGCGCGCTGCACCGGGCCCGGCGTACCGGCCGGCAGGTGGCGGTCCTCGTGGCGGACCTCGACTCGTTCAAGGCGGTCAACGACCGACGGGGACACGCGGCGGGCGACGTGGTCCTGCGCGACGTGGCGTCGCGACTGCGCGAGGTCCTGCGCCCGCAGGACACGGTCGCCCGGTTCGGCGGCGACGAGTTCGTCATCGTCCTCGAGGACGTCGACGGGCCGGACGGCGCCCGCCGGGTGGCCGAGCGAGCCCGGTCCGCCTGCTCCCGCCCGGTGCCCTTCGGTGAGCGTGACATCGAGGTGCACACCAGCGTCGGAGTCAGCCTCAGCCCGGCCGGCTCGCAGCCCGCGGCGGCGGTCCGGACCGCCGCCGCCCTGCTGCGCGACGCCGATGCGGCGATGTACCGGGCCAAGCGGCTCGGTGGCGACCGGGTCGAGCTCTTCTGACCGCCGCCGGACGGCTCGGCCGGGCACGGCCACCTCCACCACCACCTCTACGGCACGGGTGAACCCACCGCAAACGCCACGATAGGGTCGGGCGCATGTCCGCTGGAGAGATCGCGGGGCTCATCGCCGCCGTGGCGTTCGTCCTTCTCGTCGGCGTCACGGCCGTGCCGCTGTGGAAGCTCGGCGGGGTGTTCGACGAGACGAGGCACCTGATCAAGGGAGTCTCGGACGAGACGGTCCCGCTGCTGAGCGAGGTCACCACCACGGTGTCCACGACGAACTCCCAGCTCGTGCGGGTCGACGCCATCACGTCGAACATCCAGACCACGACCAGCAACATCTCCGCGCTCACAGCGCTGTTCGCGGCGACGCTCGGCAGCCCGGTCGTCAAGGTCGCCGCCTTCAGCTACGGCGTCCGCCGGGCCCTGTCAGACCGGTCCCGTCACGACGTCGAGAAGCGGGTGCGGGCGCACGTCAAGTCGGAGCGGGCCGCCGCACGCGCCGGGCGGCGGACCCGGAGGGCCACGTGAGTCGGCTCTTCTGGATCACCGTTGGTGCGACGGTCGGCGTCCTGGTCGTGCGCAAGGCCGGGCGGGTCGCACGCTCCTACACCCCCGCCGGGCTCTCCGAACGCGCCGCCGGGCTGGGCGAGTCGATCCGCTACTTCGCCGACGAGGTGCGGGCGGGGATGGCAGAGCGGGAGATCGAGCTGCGCGAGGCACTGGGCCTGGACGACGGGGCCGACCAGCCGGCGGGAGCCGACCTGACTCCTGCCGAGGCTGCCGAGCTGCTCCGGCGACCGGCCGGCCGCGGGAGGAGCACCGGCTGATGCAGACCGCCGAGATCAAGCGTCGGTGGTTGGAGTTCTTCTCCCAGCGCGACCACACCGTCGTACCGTCCGCCTCGCTCATCTCCGACGACCCGACGGTCCTGTTCAACATCGCGGGCATGGCGCCGTTCAAGCCCTACTTCCTCGGTCAGGAGCCCCCGCCGTACCGCCGCGCCACCTCCGTGCAGAAGTGCGTGCGGACCCTCGACATCGAGGAGGTCGGCAAGACCACCAGGCACGGGACGTTCTTCCAGATGAACGGCAACTTCTCCTTTGGCGACTACTTCAAGGAAGCCGCGATCGAGTTCGCCTGGGAGCTGGTCACAAAACCGCAGTCCGAGGGCGGCTACGGCCTCCCCGAGGACAAGCTCTACGCCAGCGTGTACGTCGACGACGACGAGGCGACGGCGCTGTGGAAGAAGGTCGCGGGCCTGCCCGATGACCGCGTCGTGCGGCTGGGGAAGA
>JAVEDG010000281.1 GCA_030841245.1 Actinomycetota bacterium | reverse complement strand
GGCTGCGCGGCATCCGCACCCGGAAGCTGACGCGGGCCGCCGTGGTGTCCTATGTGCTGGCGCGGCCCGTGTCGAGCAACGCGCACCCGGTGCTCGCCCCGCTGACGGCTCTGCTCGTCGTACAGCTGACGCTCTACGACACGCTGCGCTCCGGGCTGCGCCGCCTGGCCAGCGTGGTCGTCGGCGTGCTGGTCGCGGTCGGGTTCACCGCGGTCGTGGGTGAGATGCAGTGGTGGAGTCTCGGGATCGTGGTCGGGTCGGCGCTCGTCGTCGGCCGGCTGCTACGGCTGGGGGAGCAGATCCTCGAGGTCCCGATCAGCGCCATGCTGGTCCTCGCGGTAGGCGGGTCGGACGTCGCCGCCACCGGCCGGATCGTGGAGAGCGTGGTCGGCGCTGCGGTGGGCATGGCCGTCAGCGCGCTGATCGCGCCGCCCCTCTACGTGCGGCCGGCCAGCGAGGCGGTGCAGTCCCTGGCCGCGGAAGTGGCCGAGGTGGTGCGGCGGGTGTCGACCGAGGTGGCGGGTGAGTACACGCGGGAACAGGCCGAGTCCTGGCTGCGCGACGCGCGTGCCCTGGGCCAGGACATCCTGCGGGCCGACCGGGCGCTGGACCGGGCGGAGTCCAGCATCAGGTTCAACCCGCGGGCGCGCGGTGGTCGCTACGCGGGGGAGAGCCTGCGGTCGGGGCTCAGCGCACTCGAGCGGGCCGCTGTCTCGCTGCGCTCGATCTGCCGGTCGCTGACCGACCGGCTCGACCGTGAGTACGCCGAGCCGGTCTACGAGCCCGACGTGCGTGCCGCGCTGTGCCGGTTGCTCCGCGACGTCGCCGAGGTGGTGGAGGAGTTCGGCCGGCTGGTCGGCTCGGAGGTCATCGGTGGCGGGCCGCGCGACGAGGCGCTGCGGGAGGCGCTGGGCCGGGCGTGGGCCCACCGAAACGAGCTGGTCGACCTGCTGCGGGCGGGGGACCGGCTGGGACCGGACTCCTGGGAGCTGCACGGCGCGCTGGCCGCCCACATCGACCGGCTGCTGCGAGACCTGGACAGCGACGTGCGCGCCGAGCTGCGCTCCACGTGGCCGACCGGGTCGGTGCGGGTTCGCCCGGTCCAGGTGGCACGCGCCAGGGGCCAGGCGGCACGAGCGCAAGTCGCCCGCGCCCGGTTGCGCCGGACCCGCTGACTCTCGCTGATCTTGAGCGGTCGCGAGCGCGACTCTGGGCACCGCTGTCTCAAGATCAACACGCCGACAGCGATCTTGAGACAGCTCGCTGCGCCGTTCGGGTCCAGCTCCCTCAAGATCAGCGAAAACTGGTGATCTTGAGGGAGGTTCAGGCGTGGCGGGCCTCGATGCGGGACACCTTGGCCGCCAGCTGGCCGGTGTGTCCGGGCCGGATGTCCGCCTTGAGCACCAGCCCGACCCGCGGCGAGGTCGCGGCGACCACGTCCACAGCGCGCTTGACCACGGCCATCACCTCGTCCCACTCGCCCTCGATGTTGGTGAACATCGCGTTGGTCTCGTTGGGCAGGCCGCTGTCCCGGACCACCCGCACCGCCTCGCTGACGGCGGCGCTCACTCCGCCGTCGGGGTCGGCTCCGGACGGGCTGATGCTGAAGGCGACGAGCATGTGCGCACCCTCCCACCATTGACATGTGACCAATCGGTCACCTATTCTCCGGGAGTGACGACGAGGGAGGACGGGCCCGACGACCAAGGGCCCGACGACCAAGGGCCCGACGACCAAGGGCCCGACGACCAAGGGCCCGACGACCGGCGCTCCGACGACCAGGTCTTCAAGGCGCTGGCCGACCCGACCCGTCGACTCCTGCTCGACCGGCTCTTCGCACGTGACGGACGGACGCTGACCGAGCTCGAGTCCGAGCTGGAGATGACGCGCTTCGGCGTGATGAAGCACCTGCGAGTGCTCGAGGGCGCCGGGCTCGTGGTCACCCGCCGGTCCGGTCGGGAGAAGCTGCACTTCCTCAACCCGGTCCCGATCCGGCTGATCCACGACCGGTGGATCGACAAGTACACCGAAGGACGGGTCTCCGCACTCGCGGACCTGAAGGCCGAGCTGGAGGACGACACCGCATGACCACCACAGACACGAGCGCAGCCATGACGACGGGCGACGGCACGGACCCGACGGCCACGGACCCGACGGCCACGGACCCGACAGCCTCGCGGACCACGCAGGTCTACCGGGTCTACATCCGGACGACGCCGCAAGCGGTGTGGGACGCGATCACCCGGCCCGAGTGGACGGCACGGTACGGCTACGGCGGGACGGTCGACTACGACCTGCGACCCGGGGGCTCCTACCGCGGCTACACCAGCCCGGAGATGCGCGAGCAGGGCGCACCCGACCTGGCCATCGACGGCGAGGTCGTCGAGTCGGACCCGCCGAACCGCCTCGTGCAGACCTGGCGGATGTGCATGGACGACGGCTTGAAGGGAGAGGGCTTCACCCGGCTCACCTTCGAGATCGACGAGGCCGAGCACGGCCTGACCCGGCTGACCATCGTGCACGACCTGACCGGTGCCCCGCAGCTGCAGCTGCTGCTGTCCGGCGCGTGGGAGGCCAATGGCGCCGGCGGTGGCTGGAGCTGGGTCCTCAGCGACCTCAAGTCGCTGCTGGAGACCGGCGCGGGCTTCCGCGGCTGACGGTCAGCCGAGCGCCGCGAACCCGGGCGGCAGCTCGCCGGCGTGCAGCACCAGCAGCCGCTGGGTGGGGCGGGTCAACGCGACGTACAGGTCGTTCGCGCCGCGCCTCGACCCGCCCAGCACGTCGGCGGGTTCGAGCAGGACGACCCCGTCGAACTCCAGGCCCTTGGCCTCGGTCACGCCGAGGACGGCGACGGGGGAGTCCAGCGCGTTCCGGCCGGTCCCGACGGTCCCGGGGGGGAGCCCCTCGACGAGCGCGGAGCGTACGCCGGGGAGCAGCCGCTCCGGGGCGATCACCGCCATGCGGCCCGTGCCGACCGCGGCCAGCTCCTCGCGCACGGCCAGGACCAGGCCGTCCCGGTCCAGGCCGTGCCGGTCCACGTCGTCCCGCTCCGCGCCGTCCCGTTCTCGGCTCCCGGCCGCCAGCCGCCGGTGCCGCGGCGGCACGTCGCCGTCGCGCACCGACTCGAGCGGGGCCGCCTCGACCCCTGCGGCCGTCAGCACGGCTGTGGCGAGGGCCATGATCTGGGCCGGTGTCCGGTAGTTGACCGTCAGCGCCTCCTGCCGCCAGCGGCCCTCGACGAAGGGGTCCAGCACCGCCCCCCACGAGCCGGCTCCCGCAGCCGAACCGGTCTGGGCGGTGTCGCCGACCAGCGTCATCGAACGGCTGGGGCAACGGCGCATGAGCAGCCGCCACATCATCGGCGAGAGCTCCTGCGCCTCGTCGACGACGACGTGCCCGTAGGCCCAGGTCCGGTCCGCCTCGGCCCGCTCGGCGACGGTCAGCGCCGGCCCGCCCTCGACGTAGCGGTCCGCCAGCTGCTGCGCCGACACGATCCCGGCACCGGTGCCGGTGACCGACAGCACGTCGCGTGCGTAGGCCTGCTCGGCGGCCAGCTCGGCCGCGCGGGCGGCGGCCGCCAACCGGGCCGCCGTGTCGTCGTCGCCGAGCAGCTCGGCCGCCTCGTCGAGCAGCGGGACGTCCGAGATCGTCCAGGCCGATCCCGGCTCGCGGCGCAGCAGCGCCCGCTCGGCAGCCGACAGGTGCGGCGCCGCGG
>JAVEDG010000242.1 GCA_030841245.1 Actinomycetota bacterium | reverse complement strand
TGCTTGAGGTTGGCTCGCTTGGCGTCCCTTTGTCCCGACCGCCGCTTGGACTGGTCGCCACTGACCGTCCCGGCTTGCTCTTTGACCTGGCCCTTGAGTTCTTGGGCGCGGTTCTTTGCCTTGTCCGTGTTGCTCATCTCGCCACCTCCGCAGCCTGCTGTCCCGATCTTCTGGCGTGACCATGCCTCGGTCTGGGCCGGCGAAACCAGGCGTCGCCACCGGAGACCGGCGTTGCGCCGATCTAGCGGTCGAGGCGGTCACGGACCTGCGCCACGTTGACGCGGAGCTGCCGTGCCTCGGAATGCTTGCGAAGGTTGGTCAGGAGGTGAACACACCAGTCCAACTGCTCCAGTGTCGCTTCGGCGGCCAGTCGGTACCGCTCCCGCTCCGATCTACTGCTCGCCGTGTCGGCATCGCTCGCCATCTCACCCTCGCTCTCGTGGACCGGTTCGGTGTCCGAGCGCTTCCCGTCATGGACGGCAGCAAACCGTGCACAGCCGCGCGCAGGCTCGCGGTTCGCGCCAGGTTTGGTCGCCCCGCCGGGCGGTAGGCCAGCCGAATCAATGAGAAGCTCAGAGGGAGGTACGTGCGGTGGCGCGCCAGCAGCAGGAGCATTTCGACATCCGGCAGGAAGTCCCTCGACGTGCTGCTTGAGAAGGTCGCTACGGACCGCCAGCCCTCGGGGACCATGCTCAACATGATCGAGCAGTCGCTTCGGCCTCAAGACGTGCAGACGTCGCCGCACCGTTTGAATCCCGGAGACATGGGGAGGCGGCTCTCCCGGTCCGGCGGCGGGCCGGCACGCAGTCGGACCCAGGAGCGGTGGTGCAAAGAAGCGCCGCCGGATCGCTACGCGCTGGCTTGCGGGTGTGCGAGGGCCCGCGCCACCTCTCGGGGGATCGGCGACGCGGGCCCAGGTGGTTCGCTGAGGCCGAGCCGATTGTTACGGTACGAGGCCCGCGCCGCCCGCTGGGAGCCGAGGGCGACGCGGGCCGTCTAGCGGGGGCGGGGCCCCGTCTACACGGGCCTCTGCCGGCCGACCCCGCCCGCCGGGCAGGGTGTCCCCGGCGGGGCCGCCGCGAAACTCCCGGGACACGCTGCTGCTCATGGCACACTTCGCGGGTGAAATGCGGGGGCTACGGGGCTGAGGTCGATTCCGCGTTCTGCCCGCATCGCGGCCGCAGGCAACGCCCACCGGCGGGATCCCTGAGCTCACCCGGTACCGCAGTACCGTGTCGTCTGGCCGCATCAGCGATCCCGCGTCGGCCTCTCCCGCTCTGCCCGGATACTCGCATCCGGCCCATGACGGAGGCAGTCCCATGAGACGTCCGAGATGAACTGCCCGAGCTGCGATCGACCGCAGGAGCCGGGCCGGAAGTTCTGCGGCGAGTGTGGCACCCCCCTGGGCGGTGCCTGCCCGGGGTGTGATGCGTGGAACCCGCCCGGCACGAAATTCTGCGGCGAGTGCGGGTCGAGCCTGGCCTCGTCGGTCGCAGTTTCGACGGCGGTGCCGCCGTCTGCGGTAGCCGAGCCGGCGCCCAGCGCCGAGCGGCGGATGGTCTCGGTCCTGTTCGCGGACCTCGTCGGGTTCACGACGATCTCCGAGTCCCGCGACCCGGAGACGGTGCGGGAGCTGCTGGGCCGTTATTTCGACACGGCCACCGAAATCATCGGCACGTATGGCGGGACGGTCGAGAAGTTCATCGGCGATGCCGTCATGGCGGTGTGGGGCGCACCCATCGCGCACGAGGACGACGCCGAGCGGGCGGTCCGGTCCGCTCTCGACCTGGTCGAGTCGGTGCGCCGCATGGGCGAGGAGGTCGGTGCCGAGCTGAGGCTGCGGGCCGGCGTGCTCACGGGCGAAGCGGCGGTGACGCTCGGCGCCACCAATCAGGGGATGGTCGCCGGCGACCTTGTGAACTCCGCTTCACGTCTCCAGTCGGTGGCCCCGGCGGGCACGGTGCTGGTCGGGGAGCGGACCTTCCAGGCGGCGAGCGGGGCGATCGCGTTCGAGCCAGCGGGCGAGCAGGTGCTCCGCGGCAAGACGGCGCCATTGCTCTCGTACCGGGCGCTGCGGGTGGTGGCCCGACGCGGCGGCGCCGGTCGCAGCGAGCAGCTCGAGGCCCCGTTCGTCGGCCGGGCGCGGGAGATCCGGCTGCTCAAGGAGTTCCATGTCGCGACCGCCGCTGAGCGACGGCCGCGGCTGGTGTCGATCATCGGTCAGGCAGGGATCGGCAAGAGCCGGCTGGTGTGGGAGTTCCAGAAGTACCTCGACGGCCTCACCGAGGTCCTCTACTGGCACCAGGGCCGCTCCCCGGCATACGGGGAGGGCATCAGCTTCTGGGCACTGGCCGAGATGGTGCGCAGCCGGGCCGGGATCACCGAGTCCGAGGACGCCGCCAGCGCCCGGGCCCGGCTCGCCGCCACCCTGACGGAGTGGGTCACCGACCAGGACGAGCGCCGCTGGCTCGAGCCGCGCCTGCTGCAGCTGCTGGGCCTGGAGACGAGCGAGGCGGAGCGCCCCGAGAAAGAGTCGCTCTTCGCGGCCTGGCGCATCTTCTTCGAGCGGATCGCCGAGCGAGGCGTCGTGGTCATGGTGTTCGAGGACCTCCAGTGGGCGGACAGCGGCGTGCTCGACTTCATCGACCACCTCGTGGACTGGTCGCGAGACCGTCCGATCTACCTCATCACGCTGGCCCGCCCCGAGCTGCTCGACCGCCGTACCGACTGGGGACTGGGCCGTCGCAGCTTCACCTCCCTGGGGCTGGAGCCGCTCGACGACGCGTCGATGCGCGAGCTGCTCGCCGGCCTCGTGCCCGGCCTGCCGGAGGCGGTGACCGGGCGGGTCCTCGAACGGGCAGAAGGGGTCCCGCTGTACGCGGTGGAGACGGTGCGGATGCTGCTCGCCGAGGGCCGGGTGACGGAGGACGAGGGTACGTACCGCCCGGTCGGGGACCTCTCGGACCTCTCGGTGCCGGCCTCGCTGCACGCGCTGATCGCCGCCCGGCTCGACGCCCTCGACCCGGCCGACCGGGGGCTCCTGCACGCGGCCTCCGTCATCGGCAAGACCTTCAGCGTCGAGGCCGTGGCCGCCGTGCACGGCCAGGCGGATGAGGAGGTCTCGCCCCGTCTTCGTGCGCTCGTACGACGCGAGATGCTCTCCCTGGAGGCCGACCCGCGCTCGCCTGAGCAGGGGCAGTACGGCTTCGTCCAGGGCCTGATCCGCGAGGTGGCCTACGGCACTCTCGCGCGGCGCGACCGAGCACGGCTGCACCTGGCGGCAGCCCGCTACTTCGAGACGCTCGAGGACGAGGGGATCGCGGGCGCTCTGGCCGAGCACTACCTCGCGGCCTACCACGCCGCGCCGGAAGGAGCGGACGGCCAGGCGGCCGCAGCCCTGGCCCGGGTGGCGCTGCGCGGCGCGGCTGACCGGGCCCGGTCCCTTGGCTCGTTCGCCCAGGCCCTGCGCTTCTGCGAACAGTCGCTGGAAGTGACCAGCAATCCCGAGGAGGAGCGGCACTTGCGTGCCAGCGCCGGAAGCATGGCGCTCAACGCCGGCCTGCTCCAGGAGTCCCTGGTGCACATGGACCGCGCCCTGGAGCTCGCCCGTCAGGTCGGGGACCGGAGTCAGCAGCTGCGGGCGGTGACGCGATCGGGCATCGCGCGCGGCGCGGCGGGGCTCATCATGGAGTCGCTCGAGCTCCTCGAGCCGGCGCGCCAGGAATACGCAGACCTGGCCGACACCGCCGAGTACGTCCGTCTGACCGCCGAGCTGGCCCGCATGTACATGCTCTCCGGGCGCGCCGGCCGTGCGATCCGCATCGTGGACGAGGCGCTGCCGGCGGCCGAGCGGCTCCAGCTCACCCGAGAGATCCTGGAGCTCCTGGTCACCCGGGGCCCGTTGCTGAGCGCTGTCGGCCGCTTGCACGAAGGGATCGTGACGCTGATCGGCGCGGTCACGCTCAGCGCGTCGCGAGCGATGCCCCAGGTGGAGCTGCGGGCTCGCGTCAACCTCAGCTACGCGGCCGCGGCCGACGACCCGTTGCTGGCCTACCGGACCGCCCGCGAGGGCCTGGCCCTGGCGCGTCACCTCGGCTACCGGGGGCCAGGCTTCTACCTGCTCGGCAACGCTGCCGAAACGGCGGTCCGCATCGGCGAGTGGGACTGGGCGCTGGCGGAGCTCGAAGAGGCGGTCGCCACGCTGCACACCGACTCGACGGCGCTGCTGCGACGGGCCCACATCCGCGGCCTGCGCGGCGACGTCGTGGACGACGACCTGCGCGCGGTGGACGAGGCGGTCGCAGGGCTGAGCGAGGTCCAGGCTCCGGCCACCGTGGACGACGTCCGTTCCCAGCTGGCGTTGGCGCAGGGCGACTTCGGGCAGGCCTTCCGCCTGGCCAAGCGCTCCTACTCCCAAAATGCCGCCCCGGACAGCTACGCGTTGCCGTGGGCCGGCCGGTCCGCCGCCTGGCTGGGCCACCCCGACGACGTCGTGGAGGTCCGCGACCTGATCCGGCAGCAACCGGGCCGAGTCCCGGGCGTGGCGCTGCGCGAGGTCGAGAGCGCGCTCGCGGCGCTGCACGGGCAGCCGGGGGAGAGCCTGACCGGCTTCGTCGAGGCGATGCGAGGCTGGCGGGAGCTCGGCCTGGAGTTCGAGGCCGCCCTCTGCGCGCTCGACCTCGTCATGCTCCTGGGCAGCGCCGAGCCGGCGGCGCAGGAGGCCGCCGACCAGGCGGCGGCCACGTTCAAGCGGGTGGGAGCCAAGCCGCTCCAGCAGCTCCTCGCCGACGCGGTCGCCGCCGCCGTACCGCCACCCTCACCCGACCGGCTCGGCCCCGCCTAACCTCCGAGGCTGCTCTTCGAAGGCCCGGTGCCCCCGTCATACGCCCGTAGCGAAGCCTCAGATCGTGCCCCATCGCTGCGCTCATCGCTCTGCTCCTGTCGGTGAGCTCGGTGAGGGCGCGGCTGGCCGCTTTCGACCGCGCATCGCGAGTGGCGCCCAAACCCTCATCACCAGTGAGGTTCGTGGCGTGGAGAAGCCCAGCAGTTGGCGATAATTGGAGCAAGCGGCAGGGTCGACGTGGTGGTGTTCCGCACGCTGCATGTCAGCCTTCATCAAAGACGTGGCCGGGCGGAGAGAGAGAGCGTTGTCCTCATGAGCACCCGAGGTCTTCCGATGAGTCGGT
>JAVEDG010000241.1 GCA_030841245.1 Actinomycetota bacterium | reverse complement strand
TTCATGCGCCTGATCAGCGCCCTGGCCTGCGGGCGACTGGTCGACCGCGTCGGGGAGCGGATCGTGCTGGCGACCGGCATCGCGATCGTCGCCGTGAGCAGCGCCCTCGCCGGACTGGCCCAGTCCTACCCCCAGCTGCTCGTGCTCCGTGGCATCGGCGGTGTCGGTTCGGCCATGTTCACCGTGTCCGCCCTCTCCCTGCTGCTGCGCGTCGCCGACGCGGACCAGCGCGGCCGGGCCACCGGCCTCTGGCAGTCGGGCTTCCTGCTGGGCACGATCTGCGGACCCGTCCTCGGCGGGCCACTGACCGCGATCTCGCTGCGCGCCCCGTTCTTCGTGTACGCCGTGACACTGGCCGCGGCCGGTGCCATCGGCATGGTCTTCCTCACCAAGGCAGAGCTGCACGACGTCGACCTCGAGGCGAGCCGCCCGGCCGAGCGCACCACGCTGTCCGAGGCGGTGCGCGTGTCGGGGTACCGCGCCGCCCTGGCCGTGAACCTCGGGACGGGATGGACGCTGTTCGGGGTCCGCAGCGCACTGATCCCGATCCTCGTGACCGAAGGGCTCGGTCGCTCGGCGTCGTGGACCGGCATCGGGCTGTTTGCCTCCGCCGCGGCCCAGGGCGCCATGCTCCTGTGGGCCGGCCGCTACGCCGACCGCGCCGGCCGCCGTCCCGCCATGATCCTCGGGTCGGCGCTGCTCATGGCCGGGGCGTTGCTGCTCGCGGTCATCGAGACGCTGCCGACGTACCTGCTTGCAATGGTCATCCTGGGTGTCGGAGCCGCGTTCGTGACCGTGGCGCCCAGCGCCACGGTCGGGGACGTGGCCGGCGGGCGCGGCGGCACCATCGTCGCCGCCTTCGGGATGGCCTCGGACCTCGGCGCCGTGATCGGGCCGCTGGTCGCCGGCCAGCTCGCCGACAGCTACTCGTTCGGCGCCGGCTTCGCCGTCACCGCGGCCGTCCTGGCCGTCGGGCTCGTCGCTGCCGTGCTGTCCAAGGAGACCCGCCATCGAGCGGGGCGTCCCGCCGCGGGCGCACCGGCCACCGACGCACCTGCCTGACTCAGTCCGCCTCGAGCAGGTGGCGTCTCAGCAGCCGCGCCGCGGCGTCCGGGTGATCCCCGGCGAGCAGACCGGCGGCCGCCAGCACGTAGCTCTCGTCGACGACGCATCTGGCCCGCTCCGGCACCGGCCACCCGCCCGCGAGGTCTGCGGTGACCGGGCGCAGCATGCGGTCCCGCCGTCCCGCGTCAGCGTGCCGGAGCACACCGCCGGACCCGACGACGAGCCGCACGTCGCGCAGGTCCTTGCCCCCGCGACCGTGCCGCCGTACCGCGACCGTGATCGCCAGCTCGGCCAGGCGCGTGTCCACGTCCTTCTCGCCGTCCGTGCTCGCCACGTACGCCGGGTCGCCGACCCGCACCTGCGCGGCCGGCATCAGGGTCGTTCGCTCGTCGGTGCCCAGGAGCCGTTCGGCGTCGGCCGCATCGACGATGCCAGAGGCGTTCCAGCGCATGCCGAGGTCGCCCTCGACCGTGCGCGACCGCCACATCACCTCGACGACCTCGCGACGCAGCACGGCGTCCTCCCCCACCGGCGTCACGACCGAGTAGACGTCGGTGGTGGCACCGCCCACGTCGACGACGAGCACGTCGCCCGCACCCTCGACCTGCGCCGTGGCGTCGGCGAGCAGCTCGACCCCCGCCAGCACCGCGTCCGGTGTGGCCGCCCGCACCATCGCGGCGAACTCGGGCCGCCGCGAGAGCCCCTTGCCGCCGATGACGTGGTGGATGAACACGTCACGGATCGCAGCACGTGCCGGCGCCGGGTCGAGCCGGCCGATCTCCGGCAGCACATTGCGTGACCGCACGACCCGCTTGTGCCGCCGTTCCAGCACTGCGGCGACCTCGTCTGTCGCGTCGGCGTTGCCGGCCACGACATAGGGCACGCGCAGCCCGGAGGACGCCAACCGGCGGGCGTTGTGCAGGAGGACCTCGGCGTTCCCCCCGTCGGTCCCGCCGACCAGCAGCACGACGTCCGGTCGGGCCTCCTCGAGGTCGGTCACGCCGATGGGGTCCAGCGGCCCGCTCGTCACGTGAGACACGCGTGCACCGGCGGACAGCCCGACCCGGTGACCCGCCTCTGCCGTGATCTCCCGCTCGTAGCCCACCACGGCGAGGCGCAGGCCGCCGCCGGCGCTGGAGCAGGCCAGCGACGGGACCTCGGGGCCGACCCCCAGCCGGTCCCGGCAGGCGTCGTGACCGGCCATCACGTCGGTGTCGCCGGTCGTCGGAACGCTCGCGGTCGCGACCAGCGCGCCGGCGTCGAGGTCGACCAGCGCGGCCTTGGTGAACGTGGAGCCGAAGTCCAGGCAGCAGACCTGCCCCCTCACCCCAGCTGCTGTCACCCCAGCGCCTGGGTCAGGTCCTCGAGGAGGTCGTCGACCGTCTCGATGCCGACCGAGAGACGCACCAGGTCCTCTGGCACCTCGAGCGGCGAGCCGGCCACCGAGGCGTGCGTCATGAGGCCGGGGTGCTCGATGAGCGACTCGACCCCGCCGAGCGACTCGCCGAGGGTGAACAGCCTGGCGCGGTTGCAGACCTCCACGGCCGCAGCCTGTCCGCCCTCGACCCGGAAGGACACCATGCCGCCGAACGCCTTCATCTGCTTCGCCGCGATCTCGTGGCCCGCGTGGCCGGGCAGGCCCGGGTAGCGCACGTCGAGCACCTTCGGGTGTGCAAGCAGCAGCTCGACCACTCGGGCCGCGTTCTCGCAGTGCCGGTCCATCCGGACCCCCAGGGTCTTGATGCCGCGCAGCACCAGCCACGAGTCGAAGGGCCCCGGCACCGAGCCGGCCGCGTTCTGGAGGTAGGCCACCCGCTCGCCGAGGTCGGCGTCGGCCAGCACGAGCCCGCCCCCGATGACGTCGGAATGGCCTCCGAGGTACTTCGTCGTCGAGTGCACGACCGCGTCGGCACCGAGCGAGAGCGGCTGCTGGAGGTACGGCGATGCGAAGGTGTTGTCGACGACCAGGATCGCCCCGGCCTCGTGGGTCAGCGCAGCGACGGCGCCGATGTCCACGATGCCGAGCAGCGGGTTCGTCGGCGTCTCGACCCAGACCACCTTGGTCCGGCCGGGAACGACCGCGGCACGGAACGCCTCGACGTCGTGTCCCGCCGCAGCCGTGAATTCGAGACCCCATGGCGAGAGCACCTGCGCGAAGAGCCGGTAGGTGCCGCCGTACGCATCACCGGGCACGACGACGTGGTCGCCGGGCTGGCACACGGTCCGGGCCAACGTGTCCTCGGCGGCCAGCCCCGACGCGAAGGCGAGTCCGCGCGCGCCGCCCTCGATGGCGGCGAGACAGTCCTCCAGCGCCGTCCGGGTGGGGTTCGCGCTGCGGCTGTACTCGTAGCCGCCGCGCAGCCCGCCGACGCCGTCCTGCTTGTACGTCGAGGTCTGATAGATCGGGGGGACGACGGAGCCGGTCAGCGGGTCCGGCTCCTGGCCGGCGTGGATCGCGCGCGTCTCGAAGTGCATGCGGTCAGCGTAGGGGTCACCCGCGCCGACCGGCCGGGGTCCTCAGTCGAGCTCGTCACCGACGACGAACGGCGAGATGGAGGCTTCCATGGCGTTGGCCAGCCGGGCGAGCTCGGCGGCCGCACCGACGCCCTGACGCGAGCCCGCGGCGTACTGCTGCGCCACCTCGGAGACAGCGGTCATCGCCTCGACGACCTGGCCGGACGCCGAGCGCTGCTGGTCGGTGGCGATGCTGATCTCCCGCGCAGCCGCGGTCGTCTCGTCGACCCGTTCCTCGATCAGGTCCAGCGCAGTGGCCACGTCACGCACCGCGCGCACACCGGAGGCGACCTCGCGGGCGCCGTCCTGGCTGGCGTCGACGGTGACGCGGGAGTACCGCTGGATCTCGGTGACGATCGCCTGGATCCTGCTGGTCGACTCCTGGGCCCGCTCGGCGAGAGCCCGGACCTGGGCGGCGACGACCGCGAAGCCGCGACCGTGCTCCCCTGCCCGGGCCGCCTCGATGGCCGCGTTGAGGGCGAGCAGGTTGGTCTGGTCGCTCAGGTCGTCGATCAGGTCCAGGATGCGCCCGACCTCGCCGATCCGCTCCCCCAACCCGACCGAGCTGATCGCGATCGAGTCGACCCGGGCCGAGATGCGGTCCATCGCCTGCACGGACGTGTCCACGGCGGCTCGCCCCTCGGCGGCCAGCCGCAGCGTGTCCGTGGCCGCGCGCGCGACCGAGCCGGCGGTGTCGGCGATCTGTGCCGCTGTCGCCGCGAGCTCCTGCACGCTCGCCGTCGTCTCGGTGATGACGGCCGCCTGCTCCGCCGCGGACGTGGCCTGCTGCCCGGAGGCCGCCTGCAGCTCGGTGGCAGCGTCGCCGAGCTGGTGGCCGGTCTGCTGTGCCTGACCGACGAGCAGCCGCAGCTGCTGCAGGGTGCGGTCGAACGAACCGACCAGCGCCGTCATCCCCTCGTCGCCCAGCTGGTCCGCGTCGAGGCGGACGGCCAGGTCGCCGCGAGACGCCCTGGCGAGCGCGCCCGACAGCTCCTCGATCCGGCCCCTCATCCGGTCGCGCTCGGCCCGCGTCTCGTCCTGCTCCCGGCGCAGCTCGGCCCCGTACCGGCGGCGGGCGAGCCCCCAGGTCGCGAGGA
>JAVEDG010000232.1 GCA_030841245.1 Actinomycetota bacterium | reverse complement strand
AGCTGGCGCGCGCCGTCCCCGAGACGAGCAGTGCCGACCTGGCCCGGGTGGTCGAGCGTGGCGACGAGCTGCTCGACACCGCGCACCAGGTCGTGGGTATGCGCGAGCAGTCCGACAAGGAGGAGGGGCCGGAGGGGCGAGCCTGGCTCGCTCGCGTGGCCGCCGAGCACGCCCGGCTGCGCTGGTTGGCCGGCGACGGCCGCCCGGACCTCGAGGACCTGGTCGACGCCTGGCGTGCCGCGGTTGGCGAGTTCGACGCGTTGGGTCACGTCTACGAGCGGGCCCGTTCGCAGGTGCGGCTCGGCGCAGTGCTGCGCGCGGCCCGGCGTACGACCGAGGCCGATCCTGTGCTCGCCGCTGCCAGCGCGGTGGCGCGCCGGCTGCGCGCCGAGCCGCTGCTGCGCGAGCTGCGCACCCTCGGAGCCACGTCGAGCGCACCCGCGGACGCGTCACGGCAGGGCAACTCGCTGACGGCCAGGGAGATGGAGGTGCTCACCCTGGTGGCTCAGGGGCTGAGCAACCGCGAGGTCGCCGGGCAGCTGTTCATCAGTGCCAAGACCGTCAGCGTGCACGTGTCCAACATCCTGGCCAAGCTCGGTGCCGCCGGTCGCACCGAAGCGGTTGCGTTGGCCCGCACCCGAGGACTGCTGGCCTGACCGGTCCTCGGGCGACGACTGGTGGTTCGCGCGGCTACACCCGCTCGGAGCGACGGAGCTCGCTCGAGCAGATCCAGCACTCGCAGGCCCGGCGTCCACCACGGGTGTGGCGGAACCGGAACCAGCACACGACGAATGGCGTCATGGTTGGATCATCGGCTTGCAGGGTGTCGTTCCTTGACCATCTCGGTGTCTGTCGGATGAGGAGTCCGTGACGTCCTGATGACGAGAGTTCACCCGCTTCACACCGGTTCGGGGCACTCGCTCGCGTGCCAGACTTGCGCCGTGAGCGCCGAGAACGCTTCAGGCCCGTGGTCAGACGCAGCACGCAGCACCGAGCCGGACTACCGGATGAGTCTCGCTGCGGAGCGCACCTACCTCGCCTACGTCCGCACCGCGCTGGCGTTCCTGGCAGGCGGCGTTGCCGTGGCCGGGGCGCTACCGGATGCGGGCCACTCGGGCCTGCGCCGGGTCATCGGGGTCGTGCTGGTCCTGATCGGCAGCTTCGTGGCCATCACGGCCGGCCGCCGTTTCAGCTTGGTCACCACTGCCATGCGCCGTGGTGACCCTTTGCCAGCTCACGTGGCACCGCTCGTCGTGACCGTGGGCACCGTCGCCGCCGCCCTGCTCGCCATCGTCCTGGTGCTGCTGTTCTGACCAGGCGACCTGCTCCGTGAGGCGGGTCGAGCCGATGCCCGCGGTGCCGTCGCGACTAGCCTCGTCCGCGATGGGCGAGGCAGGGCGGGGACCGATTCGAGCCGGGCACGCGGCCGACCGCGAAGGCGCGGCCGCCGACCAGTCGCTGGGCTTCTCCTCGCTGCGCCACCAGGCGCATCCTCGGGAGCTGCGCTTCGCGGAGGGCAAGGAACTACGTGAGCGCGTTCCGCGGTCCAGCCTGGCGGACTGGTCACCCTCGGCCGCGCGACGCGACCCGGTCCGGCTGGTCGCTGCCGGAAACGCGGGACGGGTCGACTCGCTGGTCCCCATCCGGATCGGGCGGATGATCGCCTCGCCGTACTCGTACTTGCGCGGAGCGGCTGCCGTTCACGCGTCGGATTTCGCGACCCTGCCGTCCACCGGGATCCAGCCGGTGATCTGCGGCGACGCCCACTTGGGAAACTTCGGCTTCTACGCCTCACCCGAGCGCGAGCTCGTCTTCGACCTCAACGACTTCGACGAGGCGCACCCGGGTGCTTGGGAGTGGGATCTGCGCCGGCTCACCACCAGTGTCTGGGTTGCCGGCCGGCAGAACGGCTCCTCCGAGGAGGACTGCGGGGAAGCGGTCCGCGGGTGTGTGGCTGCTTACCGCGACCAGGTCGCCCACCTCGCCGACAGTCCTCTCATCGCTCGCTCGTACGAACGTCTCGATGTCGACCGGATGCGTGCGTCGGCGAGCGACGAGAACCTGTTACGCGAGATCGAGCGTGCCGCCAAGCGGGCGCGGCGGCGCACCAGCGACCGCGCGCTCCCGCGCTTCACCGAGGAGCTCGACGGGACTCGGCGCATCGTCGAGGAGCCGCCGCTCATCACGCACGTCGCCGAGGAGGAGACGGACCGGATCGCCGCGGCGCTGGACGCCTACCTGACGACCTTGCCCACGCACTGGGCGCGCATCCTCGGCGGCTACAGCATCGTCGACATCGCACACAAGGTGGTGGGCGTCGGGTCGGTGGGGTTGCGGGCATTCGTCGCGCTGTGCGAGGGCGGCAGCCCGGACGACGTCGTGTTCCTGCAGCTCAAGCAGGCCCGGCGCTCCGTCGTCGCGCGGTACGTGCACGGCGAGGGGGCCTGGCACGCCCATCAGGGACAGCGCGTCGTGGAGTACCAGCAGTCGTTGCAAACGGTGAGCGACCCGTTGCTGGGCTGGACCAGTGTCAAGGGACGTGAGTTCTACGTCCGCCAGTTCCGGGACATGAAGGGCGCGATCACCGTCGACGGCATCGACCCTGCGGCGCTACGCGACTACGCCGGGATCTGTGGCCTGCTGCTGGCCAAGGGCCACGCTCGCACCAGTGGCGCTGCGACGATCGCCGGCTACGTCGGGGCGAGCGACAAGCTCGACGTCGCGCTCGCGGACTTCGCCCGGTCCTACGCCG
>JAVEDG010000226.1 GCA_030841245.1 Actinomycetota bacterium | reverse complement strand
CACCGAGCGCGCCGAGGGCGCCGACCCGACCGGCGGTGCCGAGCTCGCCCCAATAGCCGACGACGTCGGGCACCACCTCCTGCTCCGGCAGGGTCAGCGCGGCCCGGAAGTCGTCCGGGCTGGAGATGTCGGGTCCGCCCAGCTCGTGCACCAGCCCGACGCCCATCTCGGCCGCCCGCCGCAGGGCGCGCAGCTGGGCGGCCCGGCGCTGGCCGAGGGACACCGACTCCCGCGCCACCCGGCGTACGACGTGGTGCGCGTCCGTCGTGACCCGACCCGACTCGTCGAACCCCCAGGCCGCCCTGGCCTCGGGAGCCGCCGCGAGCAGCGCGGAGGAGACGACCGCCGAGTGCACGTCGATGCGGGACAGGTAGACCACGCCGCCGTACGACGCGCGGTCGAGCTCCTGGCGGGTCGGCGCCCGGCGCTCCGGCCAACGTGTCTCGTCCCAGCCGTGCCCCAGCACGACCCCACCACGACGTACCCGGACGAACGCCGCCAGCTGGTCCAGGCACTCGGCCAGGGAGCCGGTCTGCGAGAGGTCGAGCCCGCCCAGGGCGAGACCGGTCGACGTCAGATGGACGTGTGCGTCGACGAAGGCCGGCGTGACCAGGGCGTCGCCGAGGTCGACGCGATGGTCCGCCTCGGCGGCGAGCTCAGGCCCGCCGAGGCCGAGGACCCGCTGGTCCTCGACGAGCAGCGTGCTCGCCGGCCGCCCGTCGGGCGTCAGCACCGAGCCGGCGAGGTAGGCGGTACGCACCGCGCCATCATGCCAACGCGCGTCGCTGAGGCGGTTCCAGGGCTCTCAGTCGGCCGCCGGCGGCTCGCCGTGCTTCGCCAGCCGCTGCTCGAACAGGCCGCGCAGCGATGCGTCGGAGCGCAGCAGGTCCATCGCGTAGGCCGCGTGGCCCGGCACGTAGCCGTTGCCGATGATCATGGTCACGTCCGCCGCGAGCCCCTCGGCGCCGAGGGCGGCGGCCGAGAAGGACGTGGCCATCGAGAAGAAGATGACCGTGCCGCCCCCGGCCGTGGCCAGGATCGCGCCGTGCTCGCAGCCCGGCACGTCGACGCACACGATGGTGACGTCGGCCGGCCCGCCCAGGGCGCCGGTGACCGCGGCCGCGAGCGCAACCGGGTCGCGCGCGTCAGCCCGGGCGACGAGGTCGGCGAGGCCGACCCCGGAGAGCAGGGACTCCTCCGCCTCGACGGGGACGACCCCGACGGTCCTGGCCGCGCCGGCGTGGCGGGCGGCGGCCAGCGACATGGAGCCGCTCTTGCCCGCGCCGCCGATCACGGCCACCGTCGGGCGCCGGCCGGCCGTGGCGTACTGCTCGACGACCCGGCGGGTGAGCGCGGGGGCCCCGCAGACGTCCATCACGGCCATAGACAGCTCACCGGGGAGGTCGTCCGGGATCCGGGCCGCGATCGAGCGACCGAACAGGATCGCGTGGCCGGCCGCCGGGACCTGCTCGGAGCGGCCGTCCCAGCGGGCGAGGCCGTCGGTCACGGCCAGCGGTGTCAGCGACAGCGAGACCAGGGTCGCGACCCGGTCGCCCCGGTCGAGACCGAGCGGCGACTCCGGCCCGACCTCGTCGACGACGCCGACGAGCATGCCGCCCGAGCCCGTCACCGGGTTCTGCATCTTGCCGCGGTCGGCGATGATCGCGGCGACGGCCGCGCGCACCGCGTCGCCGTCGCCGTCGTGGGCGTCGGAGAGCTGCCGGAACGACGCTGCGTCCAGATTGAGCAGCTCCACGCGGATCCGCACCTCGTCCGGCCAGATCCGGGGGTCGACGTCGAGGCGGGTGGCGGCCTGGGGCAGGGCCCCGACCGGCTCGAGCACCCGGTGCAGCCCCACGGGCGAGGCGGGCCGTCGGTCGGTCACGCGCGAGTCCCTTCCCGGTCGCCGCCGCGGCACCGAGGGCCGAGGCCCGGCGGGCCTGGACGGCGGGGTGAAGCGCAAATCCTACGGTCTGAGGTTGGATCCGCCGAAGTTCCTCCCGTACGATATCGGGTACACCGCAAACAGTGACCCGTCCCGCCGTCCGGTCACCGCCGCCGTGACCGCCCAGGAGGATCGCGTGAGCTCAGCCGCCGAGGTACGGCCCGACCCGTTCGCGCCGGTGTCGACCGGCACCGAGCTCGAGCAGCCCTACGAGTACCGGCGACGCGAGCTGGTCGAGCCGGGCTGGACCCGGCTGCCCGGCTACCGGGACGTCACGGCAGACGAGTGGGCGTCCGCCCAGTGGCAACGGGCGCACTGCGTCAAGAACATCAAGGAGCTGCGAGCCCTGATGGGCGACCTGCTCGAGGACCGGCTCTACGCCGACCTCGAGCGCGACCAGGCCGAGCGGGCCACGATGAGCATGCTGATGCCCCCGCAAATGATGAACACCATCGTCGCGGCCGGGCCGGCCGACGGGCAGACCTGGACCGAGGCCTTCTACGCGGACCCGGTGCGCCGGTACATGCTCCCGGTGTTCTCCGACCGCCGTACCGACTGGCCCAGCCACCCGCACGCCACCCGTGACTCGCTGCACGAGCACGACATGTGGGTCGCCGAGGGCCTCACCCACCGCTACCCCACCAAGGTGCTGGCCGAGCTGCTGCCGACCTGCCCGCAGTACTGCGGGCACTGCACGCGCATGGACCTGGTCGGCAACTCGACGCCGACCATCCAGAAGCTGAAGTTCGACCTCAAGCCGGTCGACCGCTACGACGCGATGATCGACTACCTCCGCCGCTCCCCCGGCGTGCGCGACGTGGTGGTCTCCGGCGGCGACGTCGCGAACATGCCGTTCAAGAACCTCGAGGCGTTCGTCGCTCGGCTGCTGGACATCGAGAACATCCGCGACATCCGGCTGGCCACCAAGGCGCTGATGGGCCTTCCGCAGCACTGGCTGCAGGACGACGTGCGGGCCGGGATGGAGCGGCTGTCCACGGTCGCCCGGGCCCGCGGCGTACACCTCGCGATCCACACGCACGTCAACAACGCCTCCTCCGTCACGCCGCTTGTCGCCGACGCCACCAAGGCGATGCTCGAGGCCGGCGTGCGCGACGTGCGCAACCAGGGCGTCCTGATGCAGGGCGTCAACGCCACCACCACGGACCTGCTGGACCTCTGCTTCGCCCTGCTCGACGGTGCCGGGATCATGCCGTACTACTTCTACATGTGCGACATGATCCCGTTCTCCGAGCACTGGCGGGTCTCGGTCAAGGAGTCCCAACGCCTCCAGCACGGGATCATGGGCTACCTGCCCGGGTTCGCCACGCCGCGCATCATCTGTGACGTCCCGTTCGTCGGTAAGCGCTGGGTGCACCAGCTCGAGGAGTACGACGAGGAGCGCGGCATCTCGTACTGGACGAAGAACTACCGCACCGGCATCGAGCGCACCGATCCCGAGGCGCTGGAGCGACGCTACGAGTACTTCGACCCGATCCACACGCTGCCCGAGGCCGGCCAGGCCTGGTGGCGTGAGCACGGCCCGGAGGTCGACCACCAGGCGGCTGCCGACTCGGCCGCTGCCTCTCGGGCTGCGGCGAGCGAGCAGGCCCAGGCGCTCGTCGGGCGCTGAGCACCCGATGGTCAGCAGGGGTTGCGGAACACCTCGGTGACCCACAGGTAGCCGTCGCCGCGCGCCACGCCGACACCTACGAAGCGCATCCCGGTGGCGAGGATGTTGGCTCGGTGAGTGGGTGACTTCATGAACGCGCGGTTGATGGACCGGATCGAGCTGCCCATCCCGACGTTCTCGGCGATGTCGTCCCAGCAGGCGAAGATCGAGAAGTCCTTCGTGTGGAACAGCAGGCTGTCGGCTGCCATCCGCTGCGAGTGACGGCGGGAGTGCCGCATCAGGTGGCTGCCCGGCTTCAGCCTGCGAAGGCCGTGGTAGTGCCGGGCGTTGTTGATCTTCGCGACCATCCGGGACTCGAGAGTGCTGATCGTGGCCGCCGATGCTGGAGCCGACGTACCGAAAAGCAGGCCGCCGGTGGTCACGGCGACGACGAGCGCGCAGGACAGGGCACGGCGGAACTGGCGCACGGGAGCGATCCTTCGGCAGGGGACGAATTCTCGACTCCCCCCCAAAACGCGCTGTCAGCCTACCCGCTCCTGGCGAGGACTAACCACTACTCGCCCGCCTTTACCATCCCTAACCGGATGCTTTGCCTCAGTTCTACCAGGCGTGAGGGCCACAGGCGTGATGGCTACCAGGCATAAGGGCTACTACCAGGGCTGACGGAAGATCTCGGTGACCCAGATCCGCCCACCGGAGCGGTAGACGCCGACCCCGACCCCGTGCCAGTCCCGGTCCAGGATGTTCGCCCGGTGATCGGGCGAGTGCATGAACGCGTAGTTGACCGAGTCGACGGTCGGCCCGTAGCCGACGTTCTCCCCGATCGAGCGCCAGCAGCAGATCACCCCGAAGTTGCTGGTGTGGTAGAGGTAGCCGGCCTCGGCCATCTTCACGGAGTGGTGGCGCGCGTAGCGCGTCAGGCTGACCCGGCGCTTGACGAGGCGCAGCCCGTGGTTGTGCCGGGCGTGGTTGATCTTGTGCACGAACTCGCGCTCGAGCTGGCCGCGGGTGGTGGCGGACACGGGCGCGGACGAGCCGACCAGGGACCCCGCAGTCAGAGCCAGGACGGCGAGGCCCGCGACAAGCGCGGACCTGAGTAGAGATCGCACGGTATGTCCTTGCGTCGAGGAGAGTGGCACCTTCCTTTCTTCGGGCGGACGGCGGCTCAACTGCAGTAGGGCTTATGCAGGTTTTCCCGGATAGATGCGTGCGCGTGCCGGGCTCAGGCGCGCGGGGGGCGAGCTTCGTACGGCGTCGAGAGCACGATCGTGGTCCTGGTGGACACGTTGGCCGCCGCTCGGATCCGGGCCAGCAGCGCCTCCAGCACGGCCGGAGACTCGACCCGGACCTTGAGGATGTAGCTCTCCTCGCCGGCCACCGAGTGGCACGCCTCGATCTCCTCGATCTGGCGCAGCCGCTCCGGAGCGTCATCGGGTGCAGCGGGATCAATCGGACGTATCGAGATGAATGCCGTGAGCGGCAGGCCCAGTGACTCCGCGTCGACGATCGCCGCGTAGCCCTTGATCACACCGCGTTGCTCGAGCCGGCGCACCCGCTGGTGCACGGCGGACGTGGACAGCCCGGTCGAGCGCCCGAGCTCGGTGTAGCTCATCCGCCCGTCCCGCGACAGCAGGGCGACGATGGCTCGGTCCAGGTCCTCCACGGGTCCAACGGTAGTGGGCAGGCAATTTGAAGGCCGCCGTGGCGCACGCCTCACGGCATGGCCACGGCGACAGGCAAATTCAAGGCCGCCGTGGCGCACGGCTCACGGCGTGGCCACGGCGGCCGACAAACCCCACCTGGCCTAGAAGACCTGGCGGATGGTGCCGTCCGCGTCGCGGACGTATTTCACGGGTGGGATCAGCCCGACGTCACCGGCGTGCTGCTTCCCGCCCTGCTGGGTCGAGGCGTGCCCCGACCCGTGCTGGGTCGCCGGACTGTTGTCCGCCGCCGCAGCGGGCAGGGCGATCGCCCCCGCAGTGCCGACCACGAGGGCCAGCAGTGCGACGCGACGCCCTGTCCTGGTGCACAGGACCGTGCGCATGGAGTACTCCCGTCCGAGGGCCGGATCTGTGTGGTCCGGCGCGACGGACGAGCCGGTCTCGCCATTCACTCCCCCAGCTTCCTAGGCGACCGAGTTGTCTCCGTGCCCGTGCTCCGAGAGAGCACGAGCCGGTGAGGGCCGCTGGGATCACCGTGTCCCGTCCACGTCCCCGGGCCCGGGGACGCACTCTCCTAGTCGGCAGGATCCGGGCTCTCATGAAGCCCACCCTCGCGCTTGGAGCGGCTCCTGGACCCATCCGGGGCGGGGCTCTCTCGGGCTGCCGGCCCCCACCCACCACCCCCGCCCGCGTGCGGCGGACGTCACCCGCGGGCGAGGTGCCGGCCGATGACGACCCGCTGGACCTGGTTGGTGCCCTCGACGATCTGCAGCGCCTTCGCCTCGCGCAGGTAGCGCTCCACCGGGTAGTCCGACACGTAGCCGTAGCCGCCGAGCACCTGTACCGCGTCGGTGGTGACCCGCATGGCCATGTCGGTGCAGAACAGCTTCGCCATGGCGGCCTGCCTGCCGAAGTCGTCCCCACGGTCCCGGCGTCGCGCCGCCTCGAGGTAGAGCGCCCGGCCGGCCTCGACGCCGGTCGCCATGTCGGCGAGCATGAA
>JAVEDG010000190.1 GCA_030841245.1 Actinomycetota bacterium | reverse complement strand
CCCTCCCGCTCGGCCTCGATCAACTCACTTTGCAGCGGCATCGTGTCGCCCTCCCTGGCCTCGCATTGCCGCACGTCCTCTGTTGGCCTCCCGACCTGGGCTTCCACCCTCCGCGTAGCCCCGTCGCATGCACGGTGTCACCGTGCCTCTCGACCTGTCGAATGCTGCCGGATATCGACCGCAAGCCGCGGTGACCCGTGAGGGCACCATCAGGGGTGTCTACCACCATCGGCGCGTGAGGTACGAGGACCTTGCTGCCATCAGAGTGGCGTGATCGCCGCCAGCAGGTGCGTCAGGTCCCCGCGTCGCGCCGACAGCCGCATGCGCCAGCCGTCGTCCTGTCGCGACTCGCGCAGCTCGGCCGTGGACGGCAGCAGCAACGGCTTGCGGAACGACACGTCGACCCGGAACGCATCCGGCAGCCGTCCCTCCAGCGCAGCCAGGCAGCGTGCCTTGGCCCACATGCCGTGGGCGATCGCGCGGGGGAAGCCGAACGCCTTCGCGGCCCAGGGGTTGAGGTGGATCGGGTTGACGTCGCCGCTGACGGCGGCGTAGCGCCTCCCGGTCTCCTTGGGCACCCGCCAGACGGCGCTTGCCCGCCCGCCTGCTTCGTCGACGGCCGGGTCGGGTCCGACGACCTCGTCGTCGGATGGCGTGCCGATGCTGACGCCACGGGCCAGATAGGTGCTGTGCCCGGTCCAGACGGGTTCGCCCGAGGCAGTCACGTCGGTTACCAGGTCGACCTGGGTGCCCTTCGGGTGCGCGCGCAGCTCCTCCGCGTGCACCCGCACCTGCAGCGGCTCGTCCCAGCGCACCGGCCGCTCGACGTCGATGGTGTTGCGCACGTGCACGAGCCCGGGGAGGGCGAGGGGAAAGGTTCGCGACGCCATCAGCTGCATCTGCAACGGGAACCCGAGCACGTGCGGGTACGTCGCCGGCAACGCATCGGTCAGGCGGAACCCGCACACCTCGTCGTACGCCGCGAGGTGCTCGACATCGACGTGCACGTCATCGAGCACCACCTCGGTGGCGGGCAACGCGGCCGACCGCGGCATCCGCGACTCCGCCATCGCCCGGGCGTAGAGCCGGCCCAGCCGGGGTGGCTCGGCCAGCACGACCTGGTCCAGAACCTCCGCAGTCGCGGTCATGCGCCGACCAGGCTCTGGCCGCACACCCGCACGACCTGACCATTGACGGCGACGCTCGCGGTCTGGGCGAGCCAACCGATCGTCTCGGCCACGTCGACGGGCTGGCCACCCTGCTGCAGGCTGCAGATGCGCCGGGCGACCTCGCGTGTCGCGAACGGCATCCGCGCCGTCATCTCGGTCTCGATGAAACCGGGCGCCACCGCGTTGATGGTCGCACCGATGTCGGCGAATGCCGGTGCGGCCGAGCGCACCATGCCGATGATCCCCGCCTTGCTTGCGGCGTAGTTGGTCTGGCCCCGGTTGCCGGCGATGCCCGACGTCGACGCCGCACACACGACCCTGGCCCCGGACCCGAGCACCTTCTGCTCCAGCAGGTGCTCGTTGATCCGCAGCTGCGACTCGAGGTTGACGGCGAGCACCGCCGACCACTGCGCCTCGGGCATGTTGACGAGCAGCTTGTCGCGGGTGATCCCCGCGTTGTGGACGAGGATGTCGAGACCGCCGTACCGCTCATCTGCGTGTGCGGCGATCCGCTCAGCCGCGTCGGCGGCGGTGATGTCCACCTGAAGGGCCGTGCCCCGGGCCCGGTTGGCCACCACCGCGAGTCGTTCTCCCTGCGCCGGCAGGTCGGCGCACACGACACGGGCGCCGTCACGAGCGAGCGTCTGGGCGATGGCCGCACCGATGCCTTGGGCGGCACCGGTCACGACCGCGACCCGGCCTTCCAGCGGTCTGTCCCAGTCGTCCGGCGCGTTCGTCGCGGCCACACCGACGCGCACAACCTGCCCGTCGACGAACGCCGACCGCGCGGACAGGAAGAAGCGGACCGTGGACTCCCAGGCGGCCGGTTCGGCGTCCTCGGCCACGACAACGAGGTTGGCGGTCGCGCCCCGGCGCAGCTCCTTGGCGGCGGAACGGACGAATCCGTCCAGTGCCTGACGGGCCGCCGCGACCGCGGGTTCGTCCGTGGTGTCGGCGGCGCGCGCCAGCACCAGCAACCGACCTGACGGGCCCAGGCGGCGTACGGCGGGACCGAGCGGGTCACGCAGGACGCCGAGGTCGGCCACCGACGACAGCGTGGTCGCGTCGAGAACGACCGCGCCGAGGCGGTCCGGCGAGTCGGCGTCGACGACCGCGACCCCGGCCGCCTTCAGCAGAAGAGTCACGTCGGGCGCCAGCGCACCCGACCCGAGGACGACGGCCGGGCCGTCGAGCAACGGGCTGCCGGGGGAGTGCCGGCGCAGCTCCGCGGGACGTGGCAACCCCAGCCGCTTGCCGATGCTCGAGCCGAGCGGCGAGTTGACGAAGGACCGGTACCGGTCGGTGCTGGTGGTCACGCTGCCTCCAGGATTGCGACGACGCCCTGGCCGCCGGCTGCGCAGATCGAGATCAGGCCTCGTCCGGACCCCTTCTCGTGCAGCAGCTTGGCCAGCGTCGCGACGATGCGCCCGCCGGTGGCGGCGAAAGGGTGGCCCGTCGCGAGCGACGAGCCCGTGACGTTGAGCCTGCTGCGGTCGATCGAGCCGAGCGGCGCGTCCAGCCCGAGGCGCTCCTTGCAGAAGCGGGGGTCCTCCCACGCGGCCAGCGTCGTCAGGACGGTCGAGGCGAACGCCTCGTGGATCTCGTAGAAGTCGAAGTCGCCGAGCGAGAGGCCGTTGCGGGCGAGCAGCCGCGGCACGGCGTACGCCGGAGCCATCAGCAGGCCCTCGCCGCCGTGCACGTAGTCGACCGCCGCCGTCTCGGCGTCCACGAGGTGCGCGAGCACCGGAAGCCGGCGCGCAGCCGCCCACTCGTCGCTGGCCAGCAGAACCAACGCCGACCCGTCGGACAGCGGCGTGGAGTTGCCGGCGGTCATCGTCGCGCCCGGCTCGTCGGCGCCGAACACCGGCTTGAGCTTGGCGAGCGCCTCCATGCTCGAGTCCGCCCGCAGGTTCTGGTCGCGGGTGAGCCCGAGGTAGGGCGTCACGAGGTCGTCGAGGAAACCGCGGTCGTAGGCAGCGGCGAGGTTCTGGTGGCTCGCGAGGGTCAGGGCGTCCTGCGCCTCGCGGCTGATGTCCCACTCGCGCGTCGTGATCGCCGCGTGCTCGCCCATCGACAGACCGGTGCGCGGCTCGCCGTTGCGCGGCGTCTCCGGCACGACCTGCCCGGGCCGCAACCCGCGCAGCGCCTTGAGCCGCTGCACCGGCGTCCGGGCGCGGTTGAGGTCCAGCAGCACGTGGCGCAGGTCCTCGTTGACCGCGATCGGCGCATCACTGGCCGAGTCGACGCCGCCGGCGATGCCCGACTCGACCTGGCCCAGTGCGATCTTGTTGGCGACCAGGATCGCGGCCTCGAGTCCGGTGCCGCAGGCCTGCTGCACGTCGTACGCCGGGGTGCTCGGGTCCAGCCGGGAGCCGAGCACGCTCTCCCGGGTCAGGTTGAAGTCACGGCTGTGCTTGAGCACCGCACCGGCCGCGACCTCGCCGAGCCGCTCGCCCTGCAGCCCGAACCGCGCGACCAGCCCGTCCAGGGTCGTCGTGAGCATGTCCTGGTTGGACGCTCGGGCGTACCGGCCGCCGGACCGCGCGAACGGGATGCGGTTGCCGCCGACGACGGCAGCGCGCCGGGGAGTGGGGGTGGGCGACATCGAGAGCCTCCAGACGAGGGGTGCTGGACCGGTACCGAGAGTATCAGGTACTGTCGGTGCCGTGAACAGGCCGGGTCCCGGTACCACCGAGCGGGCTCCCGACGGGCGCAGCACCCGCTGGGAGGAGCACCGTCGCGCCCGCCGTGCCGCGCTGGTTCAGGCGGCCGTCGAGGCGGTCCGCGAGCACGGCCCAGGCGTCGGCATGGACGAGATCGCCGCCGCGGCGGGCACCAGCAAGACGGTGGTCTACCGCTACTTCGCCGACCGTGGCGATCTCTACCTCGCCGTCTGCACCCGGGTGGCCGACCGGCTGGTCGGTCAGCTGACTGCTGCCCTCCGGGGCGCGTCCGAACCCCGCGAGCTGCTCTTCCGCGCGGTCGACGCCTACCTGCGGGTCATCGAGGCCGACCCGGAGGTCTACCGGTTCGTCGTGCACCGCCCGCTGGCCGACCGGCCGATGGCCGACGACCCGATCGCCGGCCTGTCAGCGCTGGTCGGGCGGCACGTCGCCGGCCTGATCGCTGCGCGCCTGAAGGAGGCCGGGCTCGATCCCACTGCCGCCGAGCCGTGGGGCCACGGGCTGGTCGGGCTGGTGCGCTCGGCCGCCGACCACTGGCTGGACGCCCGCGATCCGATGACCCGGGAGCAGCTGACCGGCTACCTCACCGACCTGATCTGGACCGGGCTGGCCGGAGTGCTCGAGGCCACCGGGATGACCGTCGACACCGCGCCACCGCGATTCGCCGCGGTGCCGCCTAACCAGCGAGCCCAACGAGGAGACACCCCTTGACGACGACCGAGCGGCCGAGCACGAGCCCGTCCGGCACGGCCGGGACGGCGAACGTCGACCCGGCAACACCATCGGTCGACGGGGCCACCTTGTCGCCGTCGCAGGTCGACCCGGTCGCGTTGCGCCGCCACCTGGACGGGCAATGGGCCGATGTCCGTGAGTCGGCACGCGAGCTCTACTCCGACCCGCTGTTCCGGCCTGTCACCGACCTGAGCCAGGACGAGCATCGTCGCCGTGTCACCGAGCAGGTGCGGGCGCTCGCCGACACCGGCCGCCCACGAGTGGGCTTCCCCGAGGAGTACGGCGGCAGCTCGGACGTCGGCGCCACTGTCAACCAGTTCGCCGTGCTGGCGTTCGGCGACCTGTCGCTGGTGGTCAAGTCCGGAGTGCAGTTCGGGCTGTTCGCGGCAGCCCTCCTGCACCTGGGCACCGAGCGGCACCACCGGGCCTACCTCCCGGCCGCGCTGAGCTTCGAGCTGCCGGGTGCCTTCGCGATGACCGAGACCGGTCACGGCTCCGACGTCGCGTCGGTGCGGACGACGGCGACCTACGACGGTGACCGGGACGAGTTCGTCATCGACACTCCTGACGCCAGCGCGCGCAAGGACTACATCGGCAACGCGGCGCTGGACGGCCGGGCCGCCGTCGTGTTCGCCCAGCTCGTGACCAAGGGTCGGGGCCATGGAGTGCACGCGTTCGTGGTGCCGATCCGCGACCACTCCGGGGCACCGAGCGAGGGTGTCGAGATCGAGGACTGCGGGCCCAAGGCAGGCCTCAACGGAGTCGACAACGGACGGTTGTCCTTCCACGACGTACGGGTGCCGCGGGACGCGCTGCTCGACCGCTACGGCAGCGTCGACGCGGCCGGCACCTACTCCAGCCCCATCGAGAACGAGATGCGTCGCTTCTTCACGATGCTCGGCACCCTGATCCAGGGCCGGGTCAGCATCGCGGGCGCAGCGGGAAGCGCGACCAAGTCGGCGCTTGCGATAGCGCTGCGCTACGCGGAGAGCCGTCGCCAGTTCCGTGCCCCGGGCCAGGACGACGAGGTCGTCCTGCTCGACTACCTGACCCACCAGCGGCGGCTGTTGCCGGCGCTGGCCACGACGTACGCCCAGCACTTCGCCCACGCCGAGCTGGCGGCGGCCCTCCACGAGGTCTTCGCCAGCGGCGCCGGCGGTGCTGGCGTCCCTGACGACGAGAGCGACCGTGCCCGGCGGGAGGTCGAGTCTCGGGCTGCAGGCATCAAGGCGGCCGCGACCTGGCACGCGACCCGGACGATCCAGGAGTGCCGCGAGGCGTGCGGGGGAGCGGGCTACCTGGCCGAGAACCGGTTGCCCCAGCTCAAGGCGGACAGCGACGTGTTCACGACCTTCGAGGGCGACAACACCGTCCTCATGCAGCTGGTGGCGAAGGGTCTGCTCACGAGCTACCGCGACGAGTTCGGTGACCTCGACACGCTCGGCACCGTCCGTTTCGTCGCGTCACAGATGGTCGGCTCGGTGATCGAGCGCACCGCCGCCGCGCAGCTGCTGGCCCGGCTGCGCAACGGCCGCGACGACGAGGCGAGCCTGCTCGACCGCGAACACCAGCGAGCGTTGTTCGCCTGGCGCGAGCAGCACGTTCTCGAGGGTCTGGCCCGGCGGCTGCGCCGGGCCGGCCCTTCGGCCGGCGACGGGTCCGGGGGCGACGTGTTCGACGGGTTCAACCGGGCGCAGACCCACTTGGTCCGCGCCGCTGCGGCGCACGTGGACCGAGTCGTTCTCGAGGCGTTCTCGGCGGCGGTGGCGAGCTGCCCCGACCATGCCGTACGACGGCTGCTCGACCAGGTCTGCGACCTCTATGCGCTCAGCACGATCGAGGCCGACCGGGCCTGGTTCCTCGAGCACGGCCGGCTGACCCCTCGCCGGTCCAAGGCCCTCGTCCGGGTGGTCGACGAGCTCTGCCGGTCGCTGCGACCACATGCACTGACCCTGGTCGACGGGTTCGGGGTTCCCGACGAGACGGTCCGGGTGCCGATGCTCTCCGGCGCCGCCGGCTGACGGTCGTTGCTGGTGCGTCCGGCCGCCGCACCAGAACCGCTCAGGTGTCAGGCGGGAACCGAGATGCCGACGCCACCGCGGGTCTGCGCGCCGTAGCGCTCGATCTCGCGGCCCAGGTCGAGCGGACCGATGCGGGTCCGCGCCTGCGCCGCGGCGTCGTCGAGCCGGTCGGCCGGCACGATCCAGGCGATCTCGAACTCGAGACCGTCGGGGTCCTTGCCGTACAGGCTCTTCGTGGTGCCGTGGTCGCTGGCGCCGACGAGCGCGCCGTGCTCGGCCAGCCGGGCCTGCAGTCGTTCCATCTCGGCCAGCGTGTCGATCTCCCACGCCAGGTGGTAGAGCCCCACGGTGGACCGGCCGGCCGCGGACGGCCCGGCCTGTGAGCCGATCTCGAACAGCCCGAGGTCGTGGTCGTTGGTCGAGCCGGGAGCTTGCAGGAAGGCGGCTCCGCGCAGCCCGGACAGCGCCATGACCGGCGTGAAGCCGAGCACGTCGCCGTAGAACTCGACGCTGCGCTCGACGTCGGCGACGTACAGCACGGCGTGGTTGAGGCGGGTGATGGGCATCCGAGGTCCTTTCGTCGGGGGAAGTGTAGACGTTTGTGGTTGAACACTCAACTAACTGTGGATATTCGCCGGCCACCGATAATCTTCCGGGCATGCCCGTGCCTTCGTCGGTCCCAGCCGAGGGGCCGGCGGATCGGCCCCCCACTGGACCGGGCGCGCCACCTCGCTGGCTCGACGCCGGCGAGCAACGGACCTGGCGGGCCTTCCTCGAGGCGACCCGGATCTTCTTCGAGCAGATCGAGGGCCAGCTGCAGCGTGACGCGGCGATGCCGCACGGCTACTACGAGATCCTGGTGCGCCTCTCTGAGGCGCCGAACCGGTCGCTGCGCATGAGCGAGCTCGCCGATCGGCTGCTGTCCTCGCGCAGTCGGCTGTCCCACGCGGTGTCCCGTCTGGAGAACGCCGGATGGGTACGCCGGGAGAGCGCCGCCGGGGACCGGCGCGGCTGGCTCGCGGTGCTGACCGACGACGGCTTCGCGGCCCTGGCCGCGGCGGCGCCCGGTCATGTCGAGGCGGTGCGGACCCACCTGTTCGACAAGCTCACCCCGGACCAGGTGCGCGCGCTGCACGAGATCAGCGAGGCGATCGCGCGCGAGCGCTGACCCGGTCCACGCGGTCGGCCAGAACCGCACAGGGAGCTGGCGGTCCCGTGCTCAGCCCAGGAGCTGGCTGTCCTTGCTCAGCCCAGAAGCTGGTTGTCCTTGCTCAGCCCAGAAGCTGGTCTGGGTAGCACCACCGCCAGGACTCACCCGGCTCGAAGCTGCGCATCACCGGGTGCCCGGTCTCGTCGTAGTGCCGGTCTGCATGGTGCTCCGGCGACGAGTCGCAGCAGCCGACCCGCCCGCAGGTGAGGCAGAGTCGCAGGTGCACCCAGCGGGTGCCCTGTTCCAGGCAGCTCTCGCATCCGTCCGGCGTGCGCGGCCGCATCGCCTGCGGCGACTCGTCGAGATGACTGCACAGTGCCTCGCCCATGCCGCTGGAGGCGACCTCGCGGTCGGCCTCGAGCGACCGGTCGACCAACCGGTCCAGCGTGGACTCCTCGGTGTCGAGGACCTTGAGCACCTCGCGCAGCACGTCGTCATCTGCACTGCCGGTGTCCCTGGCGTCGAGCACGACCGCCTTCTCTGCGCGCAACATCTCCAGCCGCAAGCGGCGGTAGGCCTCGCTGGGGGTCTCTCCGGACTGCGACCCCCGGCCGAACCGCTCCCAGGCGGCGTTCGCCCGGTTGGTCGCGCCGCGCTCCAGCCGGCCGATCACGTCGGGGTCGTCGCCGTCGGCCCGCAGCTCCTCGAGCCGGGCGATGCCGGCGCGTGCGGCTCGGGAGAGCAGGGCCGCCTCCTGCAGGGCGTCCCGGGCGGCGTCCGGGCCGGGCAGGTGCACCCGGCGTACCAGGACCGGCAGGGTGAGGCCCTGCACGAGCAGGGTGCCGCCCACGACGACCAGCGCGGCCAGCACCAGCACCGGTCGCTGCGGTGTCTCCACCGGCAGCACGAAGGCCGCGGCCAGCGTGACGACGCCCCGGATGCCGGTCCAGGACACCACGGTGGCATAGGGCCACGACCAGGCCGCCGAG
>JAVEDG010000183.1 GCA_030841245.1 Actinomycetota bacterium | reverse complement strand
GGTAGACGAGCTCGAATGCTCCGGGTGCGACGGTGCACGAGAAGTCACCGATGCTGACCTCGATCTCGGAGCCGCCCGGCTGCGCCGCGAGCCGGGCCGCCATCGCCGGGCTCAGCTCGATCCCACGCACCTCGATTCCCCGACGGTGCAGTGGCAGCGCAATGCGTCCCGTACCGATCCCCAGCTCCAGGGCCGGGCCAGCGCCTGCCAGCTCGGTCAGCAGGTCCACCGCCGGGTCGACGACGGCGGGATCGAACAGCTCCGGCCACAGGATCTCGTACCGCGCGGCGACCCACTCGTCGAAAGTGATGTCGGGCACGAACCCGAGCATGCCGAGAGCGACGTCCCGCAGCCAGCGCGTTTCGCGAACGGATCCCGCTCCTCACGTCCGCCGGCGGCCGGTGACGAGCTCGGGCCGGTAGCGGTGGTGCTGTCTCGGGCGTCGTTCCGGGTCGATCGAGGTCGGCGGGATGAACTCGGGGAAACCGTTGGCGGCGAGCCGGACGTCCCAGCCCTGCCGGTGCACCATCCGATGGTGGTAGCCGCAGAGCAGCACACCGTTGGCCGCTTCGGTCGGTCCGCCGTGTTCCCAGTAGCGGCAGTGGTGCACGTGGCAGGCCGATGGTGGCATGTCGCAGCCGGGTGCGGCGCAGCCCTTGTCGCGCAGGGCGATCGCCCGGCGCAGCGCGAGGGACCACTGACGGCAGGCCCGGCCGACGTCGAGGACCTGTGAGGCACCCGACATCACGGCGGGTACGACGAGGGCGTCGCACGCCAGCTGACGAAGCGCTGCCGCGGACAGGCCTGCTCCGGTGTCGAGCCGTCCGCCACCGGGGACCCCGCACCGCAGGTCGTGCAGCGAGGTCGTGATGGTCAGCAGCGCGATCGGGGACATCGGTCCGGCGTGGCCCGGTGGCTCAAGCTCATTGCCGGCGTCGTCGACTGGATCGCCCCACGACCTGAGGTCGTCCTCGTCGCCATCCGAACCAGGCGCGCCGAGATCGGTGCAGCCGGTCTCGAACAGCACCGGATCCGAGTGCGTTGTCGATCCTGGCGACGGCGAGGATCGGTCGACCGGGCAGCCTGGTCGGTTGCGGGTGTCACCGCCGGGACCGTTGCTTTGCACCTCGGCGCCGCCCGCCGGCGACTGTCGCTCCGGCGCCGGGTGGCCGAGCGTGATCAGATGGTGCGCCAGTGCGTCGACCAGGCTGTCGCCGAGTCGCTCGGCCCGGGTGCGGTCGTCCTCGAACCCGTCGCCGCCGGCGCGCTTCTTCCCGGCGATCCGCTCCCAGGCGCGCGCGACGGCGTCGCCGTACGGCCCGAGGTCGTAGCCTCCGCGCCGCCGACTCCCCGGGCGTGGGGTCGACCAGGCCTCGTTGCGCTCGTTGGCCTGCGCCGCGCGCTCGATCCGCTCCTGCTCCCGCTCGAGCGCCGCTGCGTCGGCGGGATCCTCCACCGAGGGGGCGAAGGTCAACGACTCGACCAGGTGCCGGCCGACGTGCGACAGCTCGCGAGGCGACAGGATGGCGGCCTGCTCGACCATGAAGCGGGCGGCCTCGGCCTTGCTTTCGGCCGTGACTCGCTCCAGCGCGTCGACGGCCCGGAGGACCTCTCGCAGTACGCCGGCCTGCTCGACGGTGACCTCGCAGACGCCGCTCCGGCGACCAGCGGGGGACTCACCCCGCGTCGCGCCGGCCAGGCCGGGCACGGTCCAGCCAGGCCGCTCGACATCGCCTGCCGCAACGCCACCAGCGTCTGGCACCGGGGAGTCGACAGCGCAGGTGTCAGGCTGGGGGAAGCTCGGCCCCGGTCGGCCGGCACCCGCCAAGGCGTCTTCAAGCACCGGATGCGCGCCGAGTGTCGCCGCCCCCCGCAACCGACTCGTCGCCAGACCCACCAACCAGCGGAACCGGTCCGCCAGCCACTTGGCCGTCGACGGCGCCTTGGTGCGCTTGTGCATGCCGCGCTGATCGGCCTCGCGCAGCAGCCGAGCGCGCACCGCGACCAGCGCGGCCTCGACGCGGTCCAGCCGGTCGATCGAGGCGTCGAGCTGGTCGTCGGTCAGCTGCCACGCGCCACCACCCGCCGCCGAACGCAGCCCGTCGAGGGCGATGCGCACACCGGCCAGCACCGGCTGCGGCGCGAGGTGGGTCGGCTGGCTCATGCAAAGAAACGTACGCCGGGGGTCGGACACAACCCCTGGCCTAGCTCAGGCCAAAAACCCTTTGTCCACAGGGGTTTCCGGGCCCGGCCACGACGAGTGGTGCTCAGTCGTTGCAGCCCACCCGGACCGAGCCGTCCCTGGTGTGCACGCCGATCCGACGGTCAGGAGGTCGACCCGACGCGGAGCACTGCCCACGCCACGTGGCTGATCTTGGCGTCGCTCGGGCTGGCACCGAACTCGACGGTGACCGCCCGTCCCGGCGTCCGGTCGTTGTGCCAGTCGGTGAACGTGCCGTGGCAGCCGCCGTCGCAGTCGAAGGACTTGATCGGCAGGTTCATCGCGTCGGCGAGAGCCCGCACCAGGCTCATCGACTTGGCCCGGTAGGAATCGACCCCGTGCAACGGCTGGTGGAACACGATGGTCGTGCGCGGGTGCTTGTCCTTCACGAACCGGAGCAGGGCGCGGGTCTCGGGCTCGCTGGCCGCGGACGGGCCGGAGTAGTTGGAGGTGCCGGCCCCGGCGTACATCCAGCGACGTGGGAAGTTCCGGTTGAGGTCGACGCCGTGCGCGTTGGTACGGCGGTCGGCGGCGGTGCCGTCGGGGTTCGCACTCGGGATCAGCCAGAGGTTGAGGTTCGTCGGCAGGGTCCGGGTGCGTAGCTGACGGACGACGCGCAGCCCCGCCTTCTCGTTGCCGTGCATGTTGCCGATCACCAGCACCTTCTTGGTCCACAGGCCCGGCCGCCAGCGGTGGTAGGCGACGATCGGTCGCCCGTCGACCGAGTGGCCGATGACGACCTTGGCCGTGCTGACCGCCGCCTCGGCGGGCGCCGCGCCGGGCAGCACCCACAGCAGCGCGCCGGTCATCGCGAGCGCGACGGCTCCCGCCGTACGCCGTCCACCTGCCATCCCGGCTCGCCTCCGCATCGGATCCTCCCAGACCACTTCGCTCGCCTCGATTGTCGGCGGAACCGGTCGCCGACCTGACCTTGTCGGGCGGTCGTGACAGCATCGGCCGCCGTGACCACCGGCCCGCGGATCAGCGTGGCCCGAGCGCGCCGCGTGGCGATCGCGGCCCAGGGCCTGGCGGCGCCACGGCCGGCGGCGCCGGGCATGCGCCAGCTCACCGGAGTCGTCGACCGGGTCGGGCTGCTGCAGATGGACAGCGTCAACGTGCTCGCCCGGGCCCACTACCTGCCGCTGTTCTCCCGGCTCGGTCCCTACGACACGCGCCTGCTGGACCGGGCGTCGGGCCGGGCCCCGCGACGGCTGGTGGAGTACTGGGCCCACGAGGCGAGCCTGATCCCTCCGGCCACGCACCGGCTGCTGCGATGGCGGATGCGGCGCTGGCGTGAAGATGCCTGGGGCGGGGTGCGCCGGATCGTCGAGGAGCAGCCCGACCTGGTCGCGGCCGTCCGGGCCGAGATCGCCGGTCGGCCCACCCCGATGACGGCCGGCAAGGTGGAGATCGCGCTGGCCCACGACGTACCGCGGGAGATCGTCGACTGGGGGTGGAACTGGTCGGCGGTCAAGCGCTCGCTGGAGTACCTGTTCTGGTCCGGCGAGGTCACCTCGGCCGGTCGCACGAGCCAGTTCGAGCGTCGCTACGCCGCGCCCGAACGGGTGCTGCCGCGTGCGGTCCTCGATGCGCCCGACCCCGACGACCTCGACGCCTTCGTCGCCCTCACCGGGATCGCGGCGAGGGCCCACGGCATCGCGACCGAGCCCGACCTGCGCGACTACTTCCGGCTCAAGCCGGCCGACTCGCAGGCCGCGGTAGCCGTGCTGGTCGACACGGGCGAGCTGGTCCCGGTGGTGGTCGAGGGATGGCGGCGACCCGCATATCTGCACCGTGACGCGCGGGTGCCTCGAGCGGTTCGCGCCCGGGCGCTGCTGGCACCGTTCGACCCGCTGGTGTGGGAACGGGCCCGCACCGAGGCGCTGTTCGGGTTCCACTACCGGATCGAGATCTACGTGCCGGCCGAGAAGCGGGTCTTCGGCTACTACGTGCTGCCGTTCCTGCTCGGCGAGCGCCTCGTCGCCCGCGTCGACCTCAAGGCCGACCGCGCGGGCGGCGCACTGCTGGTGCGCGCGGCGTACGCCGAGGCGCACGCGCCGCCGGAGACCGCCGCGGAGCTGGCGGCCGAGCTCGCCTCGATGGCGTGCTGGCTCGGGCTCGGCGACGTCCGGGTCGAGGACCGCGGGGACCTCGCCGCGGCCCTGCGCCAGGCGGTGCGGGCGCACGCACGCTGAGACTCCGTGGCGGCGCCGACGACGTGCCGGCCCCCTGCGCTGGGGGTTCCTCCGCGGTCGGAGTCACCGGCCTGTGTGGCGAGGGTCACACCTCCAGCCGGCGTACGTGTCACCTGGGTGACAGCGGCGGGCGCCGCGGGCGCGCAGCCTCGGGTGGAGAAGTTCCACACCGTCCCAAGGAGCCGGTCATGTCGCACTTCACCGCTCGCGCCGCCACCACCGCCGCGACGACCACACTGTTCCTGCTCGGCGTCGGGGTCGAGGCCGCGTCCGCCCAGCCCGCGCCGCTCATCCCGGACGGCAGCACCGGCGGCGGAACCGACTCGGTGCCGGTAGCCGGCCCGGGCTCGGGCTTCGACTGGCTGCTGACCTCCGTCGTGGCCGTGCTGGCCGTCGCCGTCCTGGTCGCCCTCGTCCTGCTGGTCCGCCGGACCCGCGGCAGCGCCGGCCGGCTCGCCACCCAGTAGCCCGTCGTGACCGACGTCGCCTCGACCCTCGGCCGGTCGGCCCTGTTCCGCTCGCTGGACCACGCGGAGCGCAGCCGGCTGGCCGCGGCCTGCGGTTCCCGCAGCTACGGCACGGGGCAGCTGGTCCTGATGCCCGGCGACGAGGGCAGCTTCCTGTACGTCGTGGCCTCGGGCGAGGTCGCGGTCTCGGTCGTCGGAGCCGGCGGCCGCGAGGTGCTGCTCGCCGTGGTGGGGGCGGACGAGACGTTCGGCGAGCTGAGCGTGATCGACGGTCTCGGTCGTGGCGCCACGGTCCGGGCGAGGAAGGCAGCCGTTGTCGTGACGGTGCCCCGTGCCCGGGTGCACGACCTGGTCGCCACCCGTCCGGCCGTGGCGCAGGCGTTGCTTCTCGCCGTCACCGCGATGGTGCGTCATCTCGACGAGCGGGCCGCGGACCGGACCCTGCTGGACCTGCCCAGCAGGGTGGCCAAGCTGTTGGGCTCCCTCGCGTCGGGGGGCCGCACGGTCCCGGACGGCCCGGACGCCGGTTGGGTGCCGGTCGACGTCGGGCTGACGCAGGGCGAGCTGGCCAGACAGGTCGGCGGGTCGCGGCAACAGGTCAACCGGATCCTCGTCGCGCTGGACACCTCCGGGGCGATCCAGCGGCTCGGCCACCGGGTGGTCGCGGTGCGCCCGGACCTGCTGACCCGAACGGCGTGAGCGGCACCGCTGACCAGGACCGCTCCTCATCGTCGGACGATGGCAGCCGTAGGTCAGGCCTTGCGCTTGTCGCGGATGTGCACGACCTGGCCGGTCCGCCTCACCTCGAACAGGTCGATCGCCTCAATCAGGTCGCTTAGCTTGCGGTAGCCGTAGTTGCGGGGATCGAGGGATGCCTGGTTGGCGATCTGGTTCCCGACGGCTCCGAGGTGCGCCCAGCCGTCGCTGTCGTCAGACGCGTCGACGGCACTGCGCAGCATCTGCACCAGGCGGGTGTCTCCGCGCAGCTTCTTGCCGCTGGACGGTCGCAGCGACGGCTCGTCGGGCGTGCTCGCCTGCTGCCCCAGCCCCTCCACGTAGGTGAAGGTCGAGCACGAGTTGACGAACGGCAGCGGTGTCTTCTGCTCGCCGAAGCCATACACCTTCAGGCCGTCGGTCAGCACCCGCATCACCAGCGGGGTGAAGTCCGCGTCGCTGGAGACGATCGCGAACGCGTCGAGGGTCCGGTCGTAGAGCAGGTCCATCGCGTCGATGACCATCGCCATGTCCGAAGCGTTCTTGCCGCGACTGTAGGCGAACTGCTGGATCGGTCTGATGGCGTACTCGTGCAGGGTCGCTTCCCACTGCTGCAGGTGAGGGTTCTTCCAGTCACCGTACGCGCGTCGCACGTTTGCTGCCCCGTGCCGCGCGACCTCGGCCAGGATGACGTCGATCTTCGACGCCGGGGCGTTGTCCGCGTCGATCAGCAGTGCGATCCGGCTCTCGCCGCTTAGTGCCGGCACAACGGTCTCCTCGTCCTCGGTCCGGCCGGCCTCATGCGGCGCCGGCCCTCGGGTCAATGGACACCGGCGGGTCAGCGGCGAGCCGGGCGTGCAGGTGGCAGTCCCAGCGGACCCCGTCGGCGTCGCGGTACTCCTGGCGGAGCACTCCCTCGAGCAGGTAGCCGCACTTCTGCGCCACCCGGCACGACGCCGGGTTGGCGACCCGGTGCGGCAGCTCGACACGTTCGAGGCCCAGCGCGCCGAACGCCCACCCGGTCACGGCGTCGACCGCGGCGGGGGCGACGCCCTGACCGCGGGCCCACGGAGCCGTGCGGTAGCCGACGCTGGCGGTCAGCGCCGCCAGGTCGACACCCCACAGGCTGACGTTGCCGACCAGCCGACCGGAGGTGGCGTCGAGCACGGAGAACGTCGCGTGGGTCCCGGTCGACCAGTCGGCACCCCGCAGGCACCACGCCGCGGCGCTGTCCTGGTCGGTCACGTCGGCCGGGTACCACTGCGCCGTCAGCGGGTCGACCAGCATCGCAAGCGCATCCGCGGCTTCGCTCGTGACGGGCGGGCGCAGCTGCCACCGGCCGGCGGCGATCTCGACGTGCTCGATCCCGGTCACGCTCGCTGTCCCACAGGGACCCGGTCGCCGGCCAGCCTCGCGTGCAGGTGCTCGTCGTGGCGGCTGCCGTCGCCGTACACGTAGGACTGTCGCAGGGTCCCCTCGTGACGGAAGCCCACCTTCTCGGCGACCCGGCACGAGGCGGGGTTGGCGACGGCGTGGAAGAGCTCCACCCGCACCAGCTCCAGCGCAGGGAAGGCCCAGTCCGCGAGCACCCCCATCGCCTCCGTCGCGATGCCGCCGCCGCGGGCCCACGAAGCGACCCGGTAGCCGACCTCGGCGTCGGCCTGGGCGTGATCGATCTTGAACAGCGACACGGTGCCGAGCAGGTCGCCGGCCGACCGGTCGAAGACCCAGAACGTCGCGTGGCTGCCGTTCGACCAGTCGCCCTGCCCGGCGCACCAGGTGCGCAGAGCCGCCTCGGACGTGTCGTCGGGGCCGGGGTTCCAGCGCCTGATGTCGTCGTCGGCAAGCAGCCGTCGCGTCGCTCCGGCGTCGTCCTCGGTCGGCGGCCGCAGCAGCAGCCGGTCCGACTCGAGCTCGGCGTACAGGGGTGCGTTCACCCGCGACCCGCCGTCCGTCGGGAACGGGTCGGTGGCCAGCCGGGCATGGCGGTGGGCGTCGTAGCGGATCCCGTCGCCGTGGTCGAGCGAGGACCGCTCCACCCCCTCGAACACATAGCCGGCGCCCGTCGCCACGGCGCAGGAGCCGGCGTTCGCGACTGCGTGGACCAGGCTGATCCGGGCCAGCCCGAGGGTCTGGAAGCCGTACGCCGTCACCGCCGCCACGGCGCGGCGGGCGACGCCGCGGCGGCGCCAGCCGGCGGCCACCGAGTAGCCGATCTCCGCGAACGCCGGACCCTGCGCCATGCCGAAGAGCCCGATCCGGCCGACGAGCTCGCCCGTCGCCGCGTCGCACACCGCCCACTCGGTTTCGGAGCGGCAGCGCGCGGCCACCCACTCGCCGGCGTCCTGCAGGCTCGCGATCCGGCGCATCGAGCTGGACCACTGCCGGGCCGCCGGGTCGGCCGACATGTCGAGCACGCCGGCCGCGTCGCCCGCGGACCAGCCGCGCAGCTGCAGCCCCCCGGCCTCTAGCACCGCAGTGTCGGCACTCACGTGAGCTCGCCCGGGAGCAGGCCGCCGATCCAGCCGTCGACCCGCTCGCCGCGGTGCAGCAGCCGCGCCCGGCAGGTGCCCTCGAACCGGAAGCCGAGCTTCTCGGCCACCCGGCGAGAGGCGTCGTTGCCCACTCGGGCCTGCCACTCGATCCGCTGCAGGTGCAGCACGTCGAAGCCGAACCGGCAGGCCAGCCGGGCCGCGTCGGTCATGACCCCCCGCCCGCGCGCCCACGGTGCCGTCCAGAAGCCGAGCTCACGCATCGTGGCGTCGTGCGCGTGCAGCCCGACCATCGCCAGCAGCTCGGCGGTCTCGGCATCCGTGACGGCGAAGGTCATCTCGCCGTCTTCGGCCTGCCAGCGCGCCGGGCGCTCCGCGACGAACAGCCGGGCGTGCGACTCCTCGTAGGGCACGGGGACCGGGACCCAGTGCGCCAGCTCCGCGTCCTGGCAGGCCCGGGTGATCGCCGCCACGTCGCCGTCCTCGGGCAGCCGCATCAGCAGCCGGCCGTCGGTGAGCGTGAGCGGTTCGGGATAGGTCACCCGGCCATCCAACCGGGCAGGACGGGGCGTGGTCGAGTGCGTTCCGGAGGGTCCGGACGCCAGAACGCCTACGATGAGGCGGTACGGCGGCATCCCGCCGTACGCCGTGGCGGCATCCCGCCCGGACGCCCCGACCTGGAGGACAGCTCGCGTGCCCGAGTTCTTCGACAAGATGCTCCGTGCCGGCGAGGGCAAGATCCTGCGCAAGCTCAAGAGCATCTCGGCGCAGGTCAACGCCATCGAGGACGACTTCGTCGCGATGACCGACGCCGAGCTGCGGGCCATGACCGACGAGTTCCGCTCCCGGCTCGCCGACGGCGAGACCCTCGACGACATCCTCCCGGAGGCGTTCGCGACGGTCCGTGAGGCCGGCAAGCGCACGCTCGGCCAGCGCCACTTCGACGTCCAGATCATGGGTGGCGCCGCGCTGCACCTCGGCAACATCGCCGAGATGAAGACCGGTGAGGGCAAGACGCTGGTCGCCACCCTCCCGTCGTACCTCAACGCCCTCGAGGGCAAGGGTGTGCACGTCGTCACCGTCAACGACTACCTGGCCGAGTACCAGTCCGAGCTGATGGGCCGCGTGCACCGCTTCCTCGGTCTCGAGGTCGGCGTGATCCTGGCCACGATGCGCTCCGACGAGCGCCGCCGGCAGTACGGCGCGGACATCACCTACGGCACCAACAACGAGTTCGGCTTCGACTACCTGCGCGACAACATGGCCTGGTCCCGTGAGGAGCTGGTCCAGCGCGGGTTCAACTTCGCCGTCGTCGACGAGGTCGACTCGATCCTGATCGACGAGGCGCGGACGCCGCTGATCATCAGCGGGCCGGCCGACCAGCCGACCAAGTGGTACGCCGACTTCGCCGCCATCGTCGCGCGGCTGTCCAACGACGTCGACTACGAGGTCGACGAGAGGAAGCGCACCGTCGGCATCCTGGAGCGCGGTGTGGAGCGGGTCGAGGACCTGCTCGGCATCGACAACCTCTACGAGTCGGCCAACACCCCGCTGGTGGGCTACCTCAACAACGCGATCAAGGCCAAGGAGCTGTTCAAGCGGGACAAGGACTACGTACTGATGAACGGCGAGGTGCTCATCGTCGACGAGCACACCGGCCGGATGCTGGCGGGCCGCCGCTACAACGAGGGCATGCACCAGGCGATCGAGGCCAAGGAAGGGGTGGACATCAAGCAGGAGAACCAGACCTTGGCGACGATCACCCTGCAGAACTTCGTCCGCCTCTACTCCAAGCTCTCCGGCATGACCGGCACGGCCATGACCGAGGCCGCGGAGTTCAGCCAGATCTACCGGCTCGGCGTGGTCCCGATCCCGACCAACCAGCCGATGATCCGTGCCGACCAGCCCGACCTGGTCTACAAGACGGTCGACGCCAAGTTCACCGCGGTGGTCGACGACATCGCCGAGCGATACGAGCGGGGCCAACCGGTCCTCGTCGGCACGGTGAGCGTCGAGAAGTCCGAGCTGCTCTCCGGCCTGCTGAAGCGGCGCGGCGTCCGCCACGAGGTGCTCAACGCCAAGCAGCACGAGCGGGAGGCGTCGATCGTCGCCGAGGCCGGCCGCAAGGGCGCGGTCACCGTGGCCACCAACATGGCGGGTCGCGGCACCGACATCATGCTCGGCGGCAACGTCGAGTTCCTCGCCGACCACGAGCTGCGGGCGCGCGGGCTCGACCCGGTCGACGCGGCCGAGGACTACGAGAAGGCCTGGCCGGAGGCGGTCGAGCAGGTCAAGACCCGGGTCGCCACCGAGCACGACGAGGTCACCGAGCTCGGTGGTCTCTACGTGCTGGGCACCGAGCGGCACGAGTCGCGCCGCATCGACAACCAGCTGCGCGGCCGGTCCGGCCGGCAGGGCGACCCCGGCGAGTCCCGCTTCTACCTCTCCCTCGGCGACGACCTGATGCGGTTGTTCAACTCGGCGATGGTCGAGTCGTTCCTCACCAGGTTCAACATCCCCGACGACGTCCCGATCGAGTCGAAGATGGTGTCCAACGCCATCCGCTCGGCCCAGACCCAGGTCGAGGCGCAGAACTTCGAGATCCGCAAGAACGTCCTCAAGTACGACGAAGTGCTCAACCGTCAGCGCACGGTGGTCTACGAGGAGCGCCGCCGCGTCCTCGAGGGCGAGGACCTCCATGAGCAGCTGCGCCACATGGTCGACGACGTGATCGAGGGCTACGTCGCCGGGGCGACCTCGGACGGGTTCGCGGAGGAGTGGGACCTGGAGCAGCTGTGGACCGCGCTCAAGACCCTGTACCCGGTCGCGGTCACGATCGAGGAGCTGGAGGAGGCCTCCGGCGGCGACCGCTCGGCGCTCACCGCAGAGTTCATCGCCGAGGAGCTCAAGGCGGACGCGCAGTCGGCGTACGACCGGCGCGAGGAGACGCTGGGCGAGGAGACGATGCGCGAGGTCGAGCGGCGCGTCGTGCTGTCCGTCCTGGACCGCAAGTGGCGCGAACACCTCTACGAGATGGACTACCTGCAGGAGGGCATCGGGCTGCGCGGCTACGGCCAGCGCGACCCGCTCGTGGAGTACCAGCGCGAGGGGTTCGACATGTTCTCCGCGATGATGGACGCCATCAAGGAGGAGTCGGTCGGCTACGTCTTCAACGCAGACGTGCAGCAGGCCGAGCCGGACCAGGCCGAGGACGAGGCCGCGGCTGAGCACGACGCCGACCATCACGCGGAGGTGCTGGCCAAGGGTTTGGACGCGCCGCGGCGCCCGGCCCAGCTGCAGTACTCCGCGCCCAGCCTCGACGGCGACTCCGGTGCAGCGGTGACCTCGACCGAGTCGTCCGGCGACGGCTACGAGGGCACGGCGCGCAACGCCCCCTGCCCGTGCGGGTCGGGCAAGAAGTACAAGCGCTGCCACGGCGACCCGAAGGTGCGCGCGTCGTCCTAGCGGCTCAGCCGAGCTCCAGCGCGGTGCACTGCCAGCGACCGTCGAGGCCCTCCAGGCGAAGTGCGACCGCGGTGGCGCGCGCTCCGCGGCGCACCAGCGCCGCCACCTCGGCCACGCCGTCGTCGGGCTCGCTCACGTGCACGGTGCGCACCAGCGCCCGCGCCGCGCTGGCCCGACGACGCTCGGCCCGGGCGCGGCTGGTCACGTCGGCGTAGACCTCGGCCGAGGTCCACCGGACCAGCTGGCGCACCGGCCGGTCGCCCGCGACGGCGTCGACCAGCGCCTGCACCAGTCGGGCCGCCCAGGGACGCGGGTCCGGCAGGGCCGCCCTCGGTGTCGCCTGCGGCCCGAAGTCGTCGTCGTCCTCGTCCAGGAGCGCCACCGGGTGCAGCGGCGACACCAGGTGCAGCGGCGGTCGCGGCCGCGCCGGGACCCCGCTCGGCATGGTGAACGCGAGGGCCAGCGTGCCCTGGGTGGCGTCGGCCGGCCGCTGCGGTCGCGGAGCGGGCAGCTCGTCGTCGTACGGCGGCTCGCTGACGGGCAGTGGCAGGCGGCGCAGCGGTGGTGCAGCGGCGGTCATCGGGTCTCCTTCGTTCGGCCGAGGCGGCTGGCCCCGGACGGGGATGCGGTGCCCGGGTCCCGCAGGAGCAGGCCGGGGTGGATCAAGCCGGGGTCGGGACCGATCCGGGCCGCGTTCGCGGCGTACCAGCGCGGCCAGGCTCGGGCCACCGCCCCTGCAGTCGGCGACGGCCCCAGCCGGGCTGCCGCGATGGACCAGAGCGAGTCACCGGCACGGACGACGACGTCGGCCCCCACCGGCCGGTCCGGCGTCCAGCCGCTCGACAGGTCGCGGTGGCGGTCCGCGGCGACCGTGGGCGCGGTCGTGGGCGCGACGGTTGCGGCCGCCGCGGGTCCGACCGCCGTGGCGGCCAGTCCCACGCCGAGCAGCAGGGCGGCCGACCGCCGGGCCGCTCCGGGCACGAGGCGCCGCAGCCGCCCGGTGCCCGGCCGTTGCCGCACCGTCAGCCGGACGGCGACCAGAGTGGAGCCGGCGAGCCAGCTCAGGACCACCCAGGCGAGCGCGGCTGCTCCCGCGGCCAGCAGGCCGTCGAGGCCCGCCGGGCCGCGCTGCTGCGCGCGGTCGATTCCGCCGGCGACGGTCGGCGCGAGCAGGACGCTGCCCGACACCCACCCGGCGAGCGGGACGAGGACGCTGAACACGACCCGGCCGGGGGAGCAAGGAGCGCGTTCCATCTCTTCGTTGCCTTTACCGACGTTAGAAGTTGTTTGATGACGTTCGATGTTCTACAGCGCGATTAGCGTGGCGTCAACCCCCGCCCGAGAAACTGATGACGGTTCCCTGGGTAGACATCCGGGGTGCCGACGGACGGGATGCGCTGGGAGCGGTTGTTCGCCGACCTGGAGGCCCAGCTGGAGGCCGGCGCAGCCGCCGAGCTCGAGGCCGAGGTCGCCGAGCGGACCCGTGGCGAGGCGGCGGCGCTGCGGCTGGTCGACCGGGCCCGCCCGGCCCAGGGCCGGCCGGTGCGGGTGACGGTCGCGGGCTACGGGGAGCTGGACGGTGCACTCGTGGACGCCGCGGCGGAATGGCTGCTGGTGGCCCGTCCCGGTCTCGGCGAGGCGCTGGTGCCGTGGCGGGGCGTGATGTCGATCGCCGGGCTCGGCCCGGACTCTGCGGTCCCTGGCAGTGAGGGGCGCGTGGCCGCGCGGCTGCGTGTGACGACGGCACTCCGGGCGATCGCCCGCGACCGCAGCCCGGTGACCCTGCGGCTCCGCGACGGCTCGGGGCTCACCGGCACCATCGACCGGGTCGGCGCGGACTTCGTCGAGCTGGCCGAGCACGACCTGGCCGAACCGCGACGCGGATCGAACGTCAGCCGTCGGCTCGTCGTGCCGGTGGCCGCGCTCGCGGTGGTCCTGCGAGCCTGACCGTCTGCTCCTGCGCGAGAGCGCTCACGTGACGACAGCGGACCGGGTGATCCCAGGGTCCTGGACGCTGGACCTAGTCCGACCGCCCGGTGCCGTGGTCCTGCGTGCTCCGTGCGGGTCCCTGCGTGGCCGGATCGTCTGCTTCGCGCGGGCGGGACGTGCGCACGAACTCCCGCGTCTCGTCGTACATGCGCGCGATGAACTTCTCCAGCTCGGCGGACTCCACCCGCCACTGCCCGCGTCCGCCGATCTTGATCGCCGGCAGCTCGCCGGAGCGGACCAGGGCGTAGACCTGGGCGAGGGAGGTGTTGAGGACCTCGGCGACGTCGGTGAGCTGGAGAAACCGGGGCGGGGTCATCGGCGGCCTCTGTTGTCTTTGTCTGTGGCAGAGCGTTGTCGGCACAGTATGGCGCCGGTTGCGCGCGGTTGGTGTTGCCCGTCGCCACCGGAGGACCAGCTGTGGACGACCCCTTGCCCGTTTCGTCCCCTTCGCGCAAGATGACGGACAGGTGCGGCACGTCGACGGCGAAGGGGGAGCCTCGTGACCGACCTTCCGATCCCCGCAGCCGCCCGGACCCGCCGTCCGCGCTGGGTGGACCCCAGGCTGCTGACCGGCCTGCTCCTGGTCCTGGTCTCGGTCGCGCTGGGTGCCAAGGTGGTTGCCGACACCGACCAGCGGGTCCAGGTCTGGTCGGTCACCCGCGACCTCGGTACGAACACCCCGTTGCACTCGGGCGATGTGCGCGTCCGCAGTGTTCGGCTCGACGAGACGGCGCGCGCCTACGTGTCCGCGGCCCAGTCACCGGAGGGCCTGGTGCTGACCCGTCCGGTCGGCGAGGGCGAGTTGCTGCCGGTCTCGGCCGTTGCGCACCACGGCGCGCTGGACGAGCGGCGCCTGTCGATCCAGGTGCCGAGGGTCGGCGCGTCCGGGCTCGTGCGCGGCGACGTCGTCGACGTCTACGTCGTGCGCGCGCGAGCCGGTGGCACCCAGGTGGGCTCGCCCGAGCTCGTGCTGCGCGGGGTCACCGTGGGCGACGACGTGGACCGCGGCTCGGCCGGCTTCGGTGCGACCGGCAGCGACGTCGGACTCACCCTGCTCGTCGACGAGTCGGACGTCGCGACGTTGATCGGGGCCGCCGCGCACGGCGACGTCTACGTCGCGCAGGTGCCGGGGGCGAGCAGCACGTGAGCATCCCCGTCGTCACTGCTGTCACCGGCGCGCCCTGGGAGTCCGCTCTCGTCGCCGGTCTGGAGGCGGCGCCGAACGGCCTGACCTTGGTCCGGCGCTGCATCGACCTGCCCGACCTGCTCGCGGTGGCGGCGTCGGGCCTGGCGCGCGCCGTCCTGCTCTCCGCCGAGCAGCGCCGACTCGATCGCGAGCTGCTGGACCGGCTTGCGGCGTCCGGCGTCGCCGTCGTCGTGCTGCACGCGCAGGGCGACGACGCGGCGGTGGCGCGGGTGGAGCGTCTCGGGCTGCGCCACACCTGCTCGGCCGACGCGCCGCTCGACGTGCTCGCGGACACCGTCGCAGGTGCGGTGTCCGACCTGCTGGCCGCGCCCGTCGGCGTGACGCAGAGCCGCACCGCCGCGCCGGCACCGGCGTACGACCGCGCAGACCCGCCGCCGCATCCCGGCGGCCCCGAGAGAGTGCCCGGCCGGCTGGTCGCGGTCTGGGGACCGGCCGGGTCGCCGGGTCGCACCAGCCTTGCCGTCGGGATCGCGGCGGAGCTGGCCCACCGGCGGGTGCCGACGGTGCTCGGCGACGTCGACGTCTACGGCGGGACGGTGGCGAGCATGCTCGGGCTGCTCGACGAGGCACCCGGTCTGGCGGCGGCGGTGCGGCTGTCCAACAACGCGAACCTGGACCTACGAGCGCTGGCCGGGCTCGCGCCGGAGGCGGCCGCGGGCCTGCGTGTGCTGACCGGCATCAGCCGGGCGGACCGGTGGCCCGAGCTGCGCCCCGCGGCTCTCGAGCACGTATGGGCGCTCTGCCGTGAGCTCGCCGCGGTCACCGTGCTCGACTGCGCGTTCTGCCTGGAGCAGGACGAGGAGCTCTCCTTCGACACCGCCGCACCGCGCCGCAACGGGGCGACCCTGCTCACCCTGGAGCGGGCCGACACGGTGATCGCGGTCGGCGCGGCCGACCCGATCGGGGTGGCCCGGCTGGTGCGTGGGCTGGAAGCACTCCGTGAGGTGCTGCCCGCGGTGTCGCCCCGGGTCGTGCTCAACCGGGTGCGCCCCGGCCCCGTCGGCCCGCGACCGCACCAGGAGCTGGCGGCCGCCCTCGAACGCTACGCCGGTGTGCGCGACGTGGCGTTCGTCCCCGACGACCGGGCCGCCTTCGACGTGGCTCTGCGCACCGGGCGCACGCTGGCGGAGGCGGCGCCCGGATCGGCAGCGCGGCAGGCGCTGGAGCGGCTGGCGGCCGAGCTGGTGGGGCGCCCGGCACCGCGTCGGCGGCGACGCGTGCTCGCGCGAGCCGGCCGTTGAGAGCTGCTCAGGTGCGGCCGAAGGGGTGGCTGGTCCACCGTTGCGCGGGCGTGCGGACCGGTGTCGTCGCGCTCTCGCACCGGCCGTGGAAGTCGCAGCGCACGAGTGCGGTGCTGCCCCGCTCGTACATCGCGACCAGCACGTGCCCGTCGTCCTCGAACACCGCGTCGCCGAACATTCGCAGGGCGGCCGCCGAGGTGTCGTAGCGGTGCAGCACCCGCCCGGTCCGTACGTCGATGACGGCGAAGGCGCCGTTGCCCACTTCGCGCGGGATCCCGCGCGCCAGCAGGTACCGCCCGTCCGGGCTGAACGGGCCGAGGGCGCCGACCCACTCGGGCGGCGGCCGGTCGCCGACGGCGGGGGTGCAGGCGCGCCATCGGGTGCGGCCCTCGGGACCGAGCAGCACGAAACAGCTGCCCAGTGACCACGGGCGCAGCACCACCAGGTCGCCGGTCACCGGAGAGACCGCGACCCCGATGCCGGGGCGGTTCCAGCGCGGGTCGATCGCACCGGTGCCGGGCAGCAGTCGCCGCACGACCGACAGGTCCGAGGTCGCGCCCGGTTCGGTGAGCAGCAGTGGTCCTCCGTCGGCGCGCGCGAAGCCCAGCGGCGCGACCGCACGCACGTCCACGCTGTGCGACCCGTCGCCGCGGACGACGGTCAAGGTGCCCTCGCGCCCGTGCCGCGCGTACCACGCGATGGCCGACCCGTCGGCCGAGACCACCGGTGTCGTGGCGCGCCGCTCCGGTGGCACGAGACTCCCCGCGGTGAGAGGAACCAGCTGGCTGGCCTCGTGCCCGGAACGCACGCCGACCAGGTCCCGCCCGCTCGAGACCACCGTGGTGAGGGTGCCAGGGACCACGATCGCGACGTCGGCGGCGGGGTGGTAGCCGTCGGCGTCCAGCCAACCGATGCGTGGCGCGGTCCCGGCGGGCAGTGCGCGCAGCGGCGGGACGTTCGACGTGCGCGTCGTCGCGGCGGCCAACGACACCGACGTACGCCGCGGGCCGCCTGCACCGGCACGGTCGCGGCCGCCGGCGCCCGACGACGCCGGCAGGGCGAATGCGGCCCCGACGACCAGCACCACGGCCGCGACGGTCCACCGCCGCGTGCGGCGGAGCCGACCTGCCCGGACGCGCGCCGGCTCGACCAGGATCGGCCGTGGCGCCAGCCGCTCCGCACGACGGCGCAAGGTGCGGGTCAGCGAGTGCGTGACCTGCGGGGCCGCAACGACCCTCCGGGCGCCCAGAGCGCAGCCCAGGGTGAACATGGTTCGGTCGTCGGCAGCGACGACGTTCGCGGCCGAGCGGCCCAGGACGTCGGCCGCCTCCAGCTCGGTCAGGTCCTCGTGATGGAGCAGCACGACCACGGCGCGCTCGCGCGGCGTGAGCCCTCGCAGTGCGCCCCAGATGACGTCCTCATCGTCCGGCTCACCGTCCTCTATCGCGGCGCTCGCCCCGGCCGCCTCGTCGGCGGGCGTCGGGTCAGGTGGTCGGCCCGATGGTGGACTCAGCGGCGGGTGCGACGGTGGCTCCGGGGCCGGCTCGGGCCGGGCCGCCGCCCGCCGGCCGTGCCGGGCGCGACGCCACCAGGTCGTGTGCTCCTCGACGATCGCCCGCCGGGCGAACGAGTCCGGTGCCTCCACGCGGCCGACCCGGTCCCACGACCGGTACAGCCGGGCCAGGGCCGCCACCACCAGCTCCTCGGCCTCCTCCGCGTCGCCGGTGAGCAGGAACGCCGTGCCGATCAGCACCTGCTGGCGCGACCTGACGTACCCGTCGAAGCCGGCGCCTTCCGCTTCCGGGTCCGGGGTGCCGGTCGCCGGTGGTCGCGGCGGCGCGTCCGGTCTCGTCACGGTCCGGCCCGCCCGCCAGTCGCCAGCTCGGCCCGGGCGACGCTGCGCAGGTGGACCTCGTCGGGGCCGTCGGCGATGCGCAGTGTCCGCGCCGCGGCGTACATCGCGGCGAGCGGTACGTCGTCGCTGACCCCCGCCCCGCCGTGCACCTGGATCGCGTCGTCGATGACCTGGCAGGCCATCCGGGGGACCGCCACCTTGATCGCGGCGATCCGGGTGGCCGCGCCGCGCGCACCCACGGTGTCGATCAGCCTCGCCGTCTCGAGCACCAGCAGCCGGGCCTGGTCGATCGCGATGCGCGCCTCGGCGACCTGACGGTGCACCATGCCCTGGTCGGCGAGCGGCCGGCCGAAGGCGACCCGCGACCGGGCGCGCTCGACCATCAAGGACAAGGCCCGCTCGGCCATCCCCACGAGGCGCATGCAGTGATGGATGCGGCCGGGGCCGAGCCGCGCCTGGGCGATCGCGAAGCCCTCGCCCGGCCCGCCGAGCAGGTTGGCCAGGGGCACTCGGACGTCGTCGAGGACTATCTCGCCGTGGCCGTGCTGGTCCTGGTAGCCGAAGACGGTGGTCGACCGGACCAGCCGGACCCCGGGCGCGTCCATCGGGACCAGCACCATCGACTGCTGCCGGTGCGGCGGCGCCTGCGGGTCGGTGCGGCCCATCACGATGAGCACCTTGCAGCGCGGGTCCGCCGCACCGGTTGTCCACCACTTGTGGCCGGCGACCACCCACTCGTCTCCGTCGCGGGTGATCGTGGTGGCGATGTTGCGCGCGTCCGAGGACGCGGCGTCGGGCTCGGTCATGGCGAACCCGGACCGGATCTCGCCGGCGAGCAGCGGCTCGAGCCACCGTTGCTGCTGCTCCGGTGTGCCGACGCTGTGCAGCAGCTCCATGTTGCCGGTGTCCGGCGCGGAGCAGTTCAGGGCCTCCGGCGCGATGTCCGGCGACCAGCCGGTCAGCTCGGCCAGCGGCGCGTACTGGCTCACGGACAGCCTGGACCGGTCGGGGAGGAACAGGTTCCACAGCCCGGCCTCCCGGGCTCGCTCCTTCAGCAGCTCCACCACGCCCGGTAGCTCGTGCGGCCGGCCCGCCGCGACCAGCGCGCGCCGTTGCTCGGCGTATCGCGGTTCGGCAGGCAGCACCTCGTCGACCAGGAAGCCGCGCAGCCGCTCGCCGAGCTCGTGCGCCCGGTCGTCGGGGAGCAGATCCATGGCAGCCATCCTCTCGCGAGGGTGACACTACGATCGGCGGGTGCAGGCAGCGGGCGGTGTCGACGTCGCGACCGTCGACGTCGAGCGGCTCGAACGCTGGCTCGCCGACGTCGTGCCGGGGCCCGGGCGGCTGCACGTCGAGCGGCTCGGTGCCGGCCACAGCAACCTGACCTACGCAGTCACGCGCGGCCCGCAGCGCTGGGTGCTGCGCCGGCCGCCCGCCGGCCCGCTGCTGCCGACCGCTCACGACGTGCTGCGGGAGTACCGCGTCCTCGACCTGCTCGCGCGCAGCCCGGCCCCCGTCCGGGTGCCTGCCGTGGTCGCCGCCTGCGAGGACCCGGAGGTCCTCGGCGCGCCCTTCTACCTGATGGAGCAGGTCCGCGGCGTCGTGGTCCGCGACGAGCTGCCCGCCTGGCTCACCGGTCCGGCACGCGCCGAGCTCGGCCGCGACCTGGTCGCCGCGCTTGCCGAGATCCATGCCGTCCCGCCGGCACCGTTCGTCGAGGCGGGTCTCGGTCGTCCGGGCGGCTACCTCGAGCGACAGGTCCGCCGCTGGGTCGCGCAGCGCGAGGGGATCCAGGCCGCGGTCGCGGCCACCGGGGGGCGGGCTCGTGAGCTGCCCGACTACGACGCGGTGCGCGACTGGCTCACCGAGCAGTGCCCCGTCGAGGCGGCGCCGAGCGTCGTGCACGGTGACTACAAGCTGGACAACGTCGTGGTCCGGTCGCCCGACCGGCAGGTGGTGCAGAAGGGCGCCCCGCCCGTCGCGGCGGTGCTGGACTGGGAGATGGCCACCGTCGGCGACGCGCGGGCCGACCTCGGCTACCTGCTCTCCTTCTGGGCCGAGCCGGGTGAGCACCACCCGCTCGGTGCACTGGCCGTCTCCGGACCGGGCTTCCCGTCGCGCGCCGAGCTGGTCGCGGTGTGGGAGCAGGAGACAGGCCGGTCCGCGGGAGACCTGACGTGGTTCGTGACGCTCGCCGTGTGGAAGCTCGCGGTGCTGCTGGAGGCGAGCTACCACCGCTATCTCAGCGGCACGACCGACGACCCCTTCTTCGCCCGGCTCGAGGACGGCGTGCCCGCGCTGTTCCGCCGGGCCCGCGAGGTCTGCGGTGGCTGAGCTGCGGGCACTGCTGGTCGACTGGGGCGGTGTGCTGACCGAGCCTCTCGAGGACGCGATGCGCGCCTGGGCGGAGGTCGACGGGATCGACTTCGAGCACTACGTCAGCGTCATGCGGTCGTGGCTCGGCGACCACCACAGCGACCTGGCCGTGACCAACCCGGTCGCCGCCCTGGAGCGCGGGGAGATCGAGGTCCCCGAGTTCGAGCAGGAGCTCGCGCGACGGCTCTCCGCGGTCACCGGGACGCAGCTGCGCGCGGACGGTCTGCTGCAGCGGATGTTCGACCGCTTCGAGAACGCCCCGGCCATGTCGGCGCTGGTCCTGCGGGCACGGCACGCCGGGCTGCGCACCGGGCTGCTGTCCAACTCGTGGGGCAACACCTACCCCCGCGAGGGCTGGGACGACATGTTCGACGCGATCGTCATCTCCGGCGAGGTCGGCATGCGCAAGCCGGAGCCGGAGATTTTCGCCCACGCCCTCGACCTGCTCGATGTGGCGCCGCACGAGACCGTGTTCGTCGACGACCTGCGGCCCAACGTGGAGGCCGCGGCCGCCCTCGGTCTGGTGGGCGTGCACCACACGTCGTACGACGAGACGGTCACCGAGCTCGAGGCACTGTTCGGCATCCCGCTGCGTGGCGACGGGTCCGCGGGGTCGCGGTAGCTCCTGCTAGTCGGCGATGCTGCTGGCCTCGGCCGCCCGGACGTGCGCGCACAGCCCGAGCAACAGCTTGTGGGCGAGCTTGGGGTGGTCGGTCAGCATCGGCTCGAACTGCCACGCGGTCAGCGACAGCGTCGTGACCTCGTCGTCGGCCCGGATCGTGGCCGAGCGCGGTTTGCCGTCCAGCAGCGAGATCTCACCGAAGTAGTCGCCGGGGCCGATGGACCCGCGCACCGCACCGCCCTTGAGCACGGTCGCCTTGCCGTCGAGGATCAGGTGGAAACCGGCGGAGCCGCCACCCTCCTCCACGATCTCGCGCCCGGCGGGGTGGACCACCTCTCGACTGCGGCCGAGGACGTCCTTCAGCTCGCGGTCGGAGAGCCCCTCGAACAGGCGGAAGGACCG
>JAVEDG010000169.1 GCA_030841245.1 Actinomycetota bacterium | reverse complement strand
GGGAGCAGCGGGTGTTGCTGGCCGTCGGCGACCGACCCCTTCGGGATCGCCGGCGGCCAGTAGCCCCGTCGGGCGGCGGCCAGCGGCGGCGGTCTCAGCGGCGGCTGCCGGACGAGCCGGCCGACGGGTCGCCCGACGAGACGCTTTCGCGGGCCGAGGACACGGGTGCGCTGGGCACCCCAGCCTCGGTGAGGGCCATCCGGTAGGCCTCGCCCGCTTCGCGGAGCCGCCCCAACCCGGTGAACCCGTCGGCGAGCTCTCGCCAGGCGCCGGCGGCCTGCCGGCTCACCCCGTGCCCGGTCAGGGTCCGGGCGGCGAGCTCGAGCTCGGCAACGGCTTCCGTCTCGTCGCCCAGGGCGAACATGGCCCGCGACCGGACGATGCGTGCGTGCGCCGCCTCCAGGCGCGAGCCGTCGCCGAGGCGAGCCAGTGCGCTGGTGGCCGCCTGGATCGCCTCGCTCGGACGCCCGCACATCAGATCGGCCCGGGCCAGCTCGGTCTCGGCGTAGGCCAGGTCGGTCGAGCTGCCGCTGTCGCGAAGCGCGACGTGCGCCCGCTCCAGCAGGGCACGCGCGTCCTCGGGCATCGGCGGGTTGGCCCGCATGAGCAACCATGCCTGCGCGATGCGCAGCCGTGCGAGCGAGCGCTCGTCCTGCCCCTCGGCGTACGCCGCGACCGCGCGCTCGGCGAGCACCAGCGCCGTACCCACGTCGCCGCGTGCCTCGGCGGCCAGGCTGGCGTTCCAGTAGATCGCCCCCTGTGCGCGGCGACTGCCCGTCTGCTCGACGTGATTCAGGGCGGACTCGGCGAGCAGGGCGGCCCGGACGTAGTCGCCGCGCTCGTAGTGCAGGCCGATGACCGTCGAGGCGAGCTCCGCATGGACGTCGCTTCCCACCAGGCCGACGCGCTCGAGCGAGCCCAACGCGGCCGACCCGAGGTCAAGGGCGTGCGCGACGTCGCCCATCTCCTTGTAGCAGCGGGTCAGGTCGACGGTGAGCCGGGCGAACTCCTCGTGGCGTCGGCCCTCGGCGGCTCCGGCACGCAGTTCCTCAAGCGCGACCACGGCCTCTTCGAGCCGACCGCACAGCTCGAGCGCGCGGGCGCGGACGGTGCGCGCCTGCCGTCGCTCGGACTCGGCGTGGACCGGCAGTCCTTGGATCGCCGCCGCGGAGTGCGCCAGCGCCTCGGCCGACTCGCCGTTGTGCAGCGCGATCTCCGCGTAGCGAAGGCTGACCTGGGCTCGCTCGCTGTGCTCCCCGGCCGGACCGTCCTTCAGGTACGCCGGTGTGCAGCCGAGCCGCCGGGCGAGCAGCTCGATCGCCCGAGCCGTCGGCGCACGGCGGCCTGACTCGAGCAGCGAGATGTAGCTGGGGGACACCCCCGGACCGGACAGATCGGACTGGGACATCCCGGACTCGCCGCGGACCCGTCGAAGCCGAGCCGCGAAATCTTCGGTGTCCGATCCGGTCACTTCGTCCCTCTTGCTCTTCAGCGGAGTCCGGCGAACGTCTGCGGAGTCCGGCGAACGTCTGCGGAGTCCGGCGACGGGCAGCCTTGACTCTAGCCGTTTACGGCGTCTTGACTCAGTTGTCACTGTCCTTGACAGAGGGAGTCAAGATGTCGCAAGGACGCAGAGCTGTGTGGTCGGTCTCATTGCTGCTCGCGCTGCTCGTCACCGGAGGTGTCGCGCCCACCGCCGCAGTTGCCGGGGGACCGCCGCCCAAGGACCACCCGCCGACCTGCTGCTAGCTCCAGGCGTGGCTCGGGGGCGGCCGCTCCGCGGCTACCAGTGGAAGCTGGGCGGAGTGGGGTAGCAGTGCGCCTTGTCGAGAGCGACGAACCGGGCGACGCGGGGGCGGTAGGCGGGCAGATGCGCCAGGTTGTGCAGCTCGTACGGGTCCGTGGCGTAGTCGTACAGCTCCTGCTCACCCGAGCTGTAGCGGACATACATCCAGCGCCGGGTCCGCCAGCCGCAGTAGCTCGGGCGGCGGTGCCCTGGCGTCTGCTCGGCCTCGATCACCGCTCCTCGTCGCCTCGCACTGCCGAGCAGGTCCAGCCCGTCGCTCTGCATCCGGACCGAGGCCGCCGTGGTGAAGGTGGCCGCGAGGTCCACGTTGAGGGCGATGCGAGGATCGACGGATCCAGGCGGGATGTGTCCGTCCCACCGCATGACCATCGGGACATCCGTGTCCTCGTGGTAGGGCACGTCCTTGCCGAGCAGCCCGTGCTCGCCGACCTCCACCCCGTTGTCCGAGGTGTACACGAACAGGGTGTTGTGCAGCCTGCCGGTGCGCCGCAGGGTCCGCACCAACCGTCCCACGGCGTCATCGACGGAGATGAGCGTCTCCTCCTGGCGGAGCAGGACCGTCTCGGCGTGAAATGCGGACACCTTGGGTGCGTGACGGACGTAGGCGGGCTTGCCCCGCCGGGACGCGGTCAGTGACGGGACTCGGTAGGGCTTCATCTTGGCGTTGAGGCTGGTCTCGTCGCGAGGCGCCGGCAGCCAGGGGGCATGCGGCCCGTAGGGTGCGAAGTAGAGGAACAAAGGAGTGTGCGCGGGTGTCGTCCGCACGAAACGAGCCGCGCGCTTGGCCAGCACGTCGGTCGAGTAGTCGCTCGCCTCCCCGCCGTAGTGGCTGCCGTCGGTGAGCCAGTAGTTGAAGTACTTGCCGGACCGGCGCGTGTCGAAGGCCTCGAACGTGTTCCACCCTGGCGGCACGTACCCCTTCGGCGCGTACGACCCGTAGCCGTTGAGGTACTTGCCGATCAGACCCGTCCGGTAACCCGCGGTCTGGAGCGCGACCGCCACCGAGCGCGACTCGAGCCCGTTGGCGTGGAAGGCGGACCAGCCGCCGTACCACTTGGCCCCGTTGGTCCAGACGCCGCTGTCGTGCGAGTACAGCCCGGACAGGATCGAGCTCCGCGAAGGACAGCACAGCGAGTTGGGCACCATCGCGTGGGTGAAGCGCACGCCATGGCGCGTGAGCAGGCGACGAACGTTCGGCATGTGGGTCATCTCGTCGGCGCGCTGGTCGTCGGAGAGCACCAGCACGATGTTCGGTCGGTGCCCGGGAAGCACCACGGCCACCGGCGGCTGCGGGCTGGCGGCCTGCGTCATCAACGAAAGGACCAAAGCCGTCGCGAGTGCCACTCCGAGCACACGCTGGACTGGAAGGGCGCGAGCCCTCCGGGCGAGACGGATGACGACGGACTCCCCCGGGACGTGGCTCATCGGCTGACGGTCCGCGCGCCCTTCACCGGCGTCGGCGCCAGAGGAACAGGCTCACCGCAGCGACTGCCCCGAGCCCGAGTGCGGCGATCCGTGCGACCCGCGGGTAGCCCTCGTCGTCGACGACGACGGACCTGGCGGAGTCCGCCGTACGCCTGACGACGTTGGCCGGCTTGACCCGGTCGGCGATGGCGTCGACCGTACCCGCCAGTCGGAGCCTGGTGCGCTCGATGTCCGCCTCGATCTGGGCCGGGCTGCGAGAACCTGGCTTCGGGTCCGTCGGGACACTGCGAATTGTCGACACGTCACCACCTCCACGTCGTTGCCGGACGTCTCGCTTCACCGTCCTGCCCACGATCGTGGACGCTATGCGACGGGCCTCCCGAGCATTCTCGGTCAACGTGGCGGCTCGCGCCAGCGAACCACCGGGTCGGGAGGGGCTGACTGCCAGGCAGCCTCACACCGCTCCAGTCGCGGGGGGGGGTCGCGCCTGACTAGGCGACCCCGTCGACGCCACCCGTCGAGAGGTCCCTGCGCCGTTCGTGCGGCTGCGGCCGCAGCTGCGTCCGGGTCGCCACCTGGAGTCGACGCCGGTACCTCCTGACCTTGCGCACCAGCCGCACGACCTTTCGGCTGCTCCTGGCCCGGCGCTCCACGGTCTCGATGGGCAGCAACTTGGGCTGGCGAGTGCGGGCCAGCTCGCGATGCAGCCGTTTGGCTCGCACGCTGAGATCACCTATCCGCTCGTTCGCCTGCGTCTGAAAGGCGACGTGGCGGACGGCATCCTGCGTCCAACCGTCGGGAGCCAGCCTGAGCCCGCCGAGGTCCCATCGGTCCCCGAAGGCCCGGAAGTCGGCTGCGTAGAGCTCGCGCACCCGGTCGGCGACACCGTCGGCCAGCACCTCGGCGGTGATCGCCAGTGGTGTCTCGTTCGACCGCGGCAGGTAGAGCTCGTGCGACCTGCCTTGGGTGGCCAGGTGTGCACCGAGGTCGGCGGCGAGTGACGCCATGTCGGTGAGGTCGTAGATCTTGGTGTAGGGCAGCTGGCGCGGCCGCACCGCGCGAGCCTGTGGCGTGAAGTGGTGGTCCTGGCGCAGACGTTGGTCGACCTGCCACGGTCGCTCGTCGACGAACCGCCGCCAGTCGCGCACGACCTCGGCCGCATCGTCGGGGACGCGTGGGAACCAGAGTCGGTCCTGGTAGTGCCGCACGTACTTCGCGTGCCGGACGAGGAACTTCGACTGCCAGGCCGACCAGAGGCGGCTCCATGGGTCGCGGACCACAGCGAAGACGAACCAGCCCTCGTCAGGCGTGATCCCGCTCAGGTCTCGCTGGCGCAGGTCGCTGAGCCTCGGCACCTTGGGGCACCGCCTGTCGCGACCGCCATGGATCGTCATCAGCCGGGTCTGGTGCGCCGACAGGCTCCTGGGGAACGAGTCCAGGTCCTCACCGGCGAGGTCGGCGATCATCCAGCGCAAGGAGGTGCAGGCGGCCTTGGTCACCGAGATGTAGACGATCTTGAGCTCGGGCAGCACGAACGAGTTCGGTGGCGGATGCTCGGTCCAGCCGCTGCTCGGGCTCATGACTTTCAAAACTCTGCCATATCGCCGTCGGCCCTCGTACGCGGGGAGGGCGAGTGGGGCTTCCACCCGGAGGACGGGGCGGGAGCGGCGGTGACCGGGTCGGGATAGTTTGGGGCCATGTCGACGACCCTGCATCCGGGCGACACCGCGCCGGACTTCACCCTGCCCGACGCGGACGGCACCGAGGTGACCTTGTCCTCGCTGAAGGGGCACAAGGTCATTCTCTACTTCTACCCCGCCGCCTCGACGCCCGGCTGCACCAAGCAGGCGTGCGACTTCCGCGACAACCTCTCCTCGCTGCAGGCGTCGGGTTACGCGGTCCTCGGCGTGTCACCGGACACCAGGGCCAAGCAGGCGAGGTTCCGCGACGACGAGTCGGTGAACTTCCCGCTACTGTGCGACCCCGACCGCACGGTGCTCGAGGCCTACGGCGCGTACGGCGAGAAGCAGCTCTACGGCAAGACCGTGACCGGTGTCATCAGGTCGACCTTCATCATCGACGAGGACGGCGTGGTGGAGCACGCGATGTACAACGTGAAGGCCACCGGCCACGTCGCCAGGCTCCGGAAGGAACTGGGCCTGGACTGAGGGCCCTGGACTGAAGCCGGCGCCTACCATGAGCAGATCTCAGCGGGAGTGGCGTAACTGGCAGCCGCGCCAGACTTAGGATCTGGTGCCTTCGGGCATGGGGGTTCGAGTCCCCCCTCCCGCACCACAGGGCGCGCTCGCGTCGGCTCTCGTTCCGACGATGCAGCGAGCCACGCCTGGAACTCGGACCTTGCCGTCCTTCTCGAACGCGCTGACCTTCGCGATGGCGTTTGCCCGAATCCGCTCCCGCGCCGGTTCATCGACCTGCTGAAGCGCCGCAACTGCGAGCGAGACGTGCTCGCTGATCATCTCCCAGTACTGCTCGGGCGATCGCGCCACGAGTTCGACGTCGACGTCCCACTCGGCGATGTCGCGCAGCCCCGCGCCCTCGTACAGCGCACTGACATAGCCCGGAGCAGCGCACCGAAACATGGTCGGTCCGTCCCGGTCTGGTGGTGGCGCCACCGCCGTCTCGGTCGCAATTGCCTGCATCGCGATCGTCGTCCACGCGTTTTCCTCGGGCTTGACCCATACCGACGAGCAGAGACGTCCGCCCGGCTTGAGCACGCGTGCGAACTCGGCCGTCGCCTTGGCCACATCCGGGAAGAACATGTACCCGAAACGCACGGAGACGCTGTCGAACGTGGCCTCGTTGAATGGCAAGTCCTCGGCGCTGCATACCTTCGTCTCGATATTGGCGATCCCCTGCTCCCTGGCTCGTCGCGCGGCTATGGCCAGCATCTCCGCGACGAGGTCGGTCAGCACGACGCGTCCTTTGGGCGACAGCCTCGCGATGCTCAAACCAGGCTCACCCGTACCAGCGGCGATGTCGAGATGCTGCTGATCCTCAGCGATGTCGAGGCGTTCGATGATCGCCGCGCCGACCGGTCCCAGCTGATCCATGATGACCGAGTCCCACTTCTCCCAGCCCGCAGAGAGCCCGGCCCACGTCGCTCGCTGACCGTCTCGGATCTCATCGGCGCTCGGCATGGGCCCTCCACCTATCGATGGATCCAGCGAACACGAAGGCACTCGATCGCACGGCTTGCCTCGCTCACGCGCCCTGGGCGGAGAGATCCCGCAGCACCGGAACGAGCGCACGGAACGCGAGGCCGCGGTGGGAGATGGCGTGCTTCTCCTCGGCCGCCATCTCGGCCGTGGTGCGGTCACTGCCGTCCGGCAGGAAGATCGGGTCGTAGCCGAACCCGCCCTCACCGCGCGGCTCGCGGACCAGCCGGCCCCGGACCTGACCCTCGACGACCGTGTCCGGACCTCCCGGCACCGACAGCGCCGCGGCACAGACGAACTGCGCTCCCAGGTGGCTGTCCGGCACGTCGGACACCTGGTCGAGGACCAGCCGCAGGTTGGCCAGATCGTCCTTGCCCGAGCCCGCCCACCGGGCGGACAGCACCCCTGGCATGCCGTTCAACGCGTCGACGCAGAGCCCCGAGTCGTCGGCGACCGCCGGCAGACCGGTCGCCGCAGCGGCGGAGCGAGCCTTCTTCGCCGCGTTCTGGGAGAAGGTCAGGCCGTCCTCCACGACGTCGGGCGCGGACCCGGGCATCGGCTCGAGCGACACGTCGAGGCCGGTCGCCTGCAGAATCTGCTCGAGCTCCTGCACCTTGTGCGGGTTGCGGGTGGCGAGCACCAGCCGGACGGTCACGAGCCGAGAGCGTCGCGCTGGGCGCCGGCCAGCTGCTCGCAGCCGGCGGCCGCCAGGTCGAGCATCTTGTCGAGCAGCCCGCGGTCGAACGGCATGCCTTCGGCCGTGCCCTGCACCTCGACGTACGCGCCGTCTCCGGTCATCACGACGTTCATGTCGGTCTCGGCCGTGACGTCCTCCTCGTAGCAGAGGTCGAGCATCGGCTGACCGTCGACGATGCCCACGGACACCGCCGCCACCGAGCCACCGAGCGGTGGCGCCACCAGGGAGCCGCGGGCGTCCAGCCAGGCGATGGCGTCGGCCAGCGCGACGTACGCCCCGGTGATCGCTGCGGTGCGCGTGCCGCCGTCGGCCTGCAGGACGTCGCAGTCCAGGACGATCGTGTTCTCACCCAGCGCCTTGTAGTCGACGACCGCGCGCAGGGACCGGCCGACCAGGCGGGAGATCTCGTGCGTGCGCCCGCCGATGCGGCCCTTCACGGACTCGCGGTCCGACCGGGTGTTGGTCGAGCGGGGCAGCATGGCGTACTCGGCCGTGACCCAGCCGAGCCCGCTGCCCTTCCGCCATCTCGGGACGCCCTGGGTGACCGACGCGGCGCAGAGTACGCGCGTCCTGCCGAACTCCACGAGCACCGAGCCCTCGGCATGGTCGAGCCAGTCGCGGGTGATGGTGACCGGTCTGAGCTGGTCGGGCTCGCGCCCGTCGGTGCGTGACATGACGACGACCCTAAGCGGCACACCGACAGTTCCGAGCGCGGGTGCGGCCGGCGGCGCAGCGATCAGAGCTCGTAGGTCGCACCCGGCTTGGCGACGTCCAGGTCGCCACGGAAGACAGGCCCGGCCTCGGCCAGGGCGACGTCGGGGTCGTTCCACGGCGGCACGTGGGTGAGGACGAGTCGCTGCGCATTCGCGCGTACGGCGTGCTCGGCAGCCTCTCGCCCCGTGAGGTGGATGCCCGGCGGGTTGTCGTAGTCCTCCTGCCACCCCGCCTCGCAGAGGAACAGGTCGACGTCGCGAGCCGCATCGACCAGTCGGTCGTCCGGGGCCGAGTCGCCGGAGTAGGTGAGGGTGCGGCCGTCGGCCCGGACCCGCATGGCGAAGTTCTGCATCGGGTGGGGCACCGCGGAGACCTGCACGGTGAACGGGCCGACGTCGACGGTCTCGCCGTCGGTCCACTCGTGGAAGTCGAAGGCGGTGTCCATCCCCTGGCCGGGCGGGAGGCCATAGGCGGAGACCAGGCGCCGGTGGATGCCGGGCGGGCCGTAGACCGGGATCCGCGGGAGCGACTCGTCGGGGTGGTAGTTGCGCGCGACGAAGAGGCTGCACAGGTCGAAGAAGTGGTCGGCGTGCAGGTGCGTGATCAGTACGGCGTCGAGGTCGTAGATGCTGGCGTGCCGCGCCAGATCACCGATCGCACCGTTGCCGAGGTCGAGCGCCACCCGGTGCCCGTCCTGCTCGAGCAGGTAGGACGAGGCGCAGCTCTCCGGGCCCGGGAAGGACCCGGAGCAGCCGACGACGGTGAGCTTCATGCGACCGCCTCGGCTTCCACTCCGGCGATCTCGGGACCGAGGAACCGGTGGGCCAGCCGTCGGAACAGCTCGTCGTCGCCGGTGGCCACGAAGCGGTGCTTGGGCTCGGGCAGGCCGTCCGGGCGGAGCAGGTCGTTGCTGGCCAGCACCCGGTAGACGTCCTTGGCGGTCTCCTCGGCGCTGGAGACCAGGGTGACGTCCTCGCCCATGACGTAGGAGATGACCCCGGTCAGCAGCGGGTAGTGCGTGCAACCCAGGATCAGCGTGTCGACCCCGGCCGCGGCGACCGGGTCGAGGTACTCATGGGCGATGCCCAGGAGCTCGGGCCCGCCGGTGACACCGCGCTCGACGTACTCCACGAAGCGCGGGCATGCCCGAGTTGTCAGCGAGAGGTGCGGCGCCGCGGCGAAGGCGTCGTCGTAGGCCTTGCTCGTCTGGGTGGCCTTGGTGCTGATCACACCGACCTTGTTGTTTCGGGTCGCGGCGACCGCCCGGCGTACAGCGGGGTGGATGACCTCGACCACGGGCACCTCGTAGCGCTCACGCGCGTCGCGCAGCACCGCGGCGCTGGCGCTGTTGCAGGCGATCACCAGGGCCTTGACGCCCTGCTCGACCAGCTGGTCGAGCACGTCGAGGGCGTAGCCGCGGACCTCGGCGATCGGCTTCGGACCGTACGGGGAGTGGCGGGTGTCGGCGACGTAGGTGATCTGCTCGTGGGGCAGCTGGTCGAGGACTGCTCGGGCTACGGTGAGCCCACCGACCCCTGAGTCGAAGATCCCGATGGGTGCATCCGTCACGGTCGGCAGCGTACGGCGTGAGGGCTGCTCGCGATGTCGGGACCGGCACCTCCACAAGATCACGATTGTGCGCTGATCATGAGGCAGCGGGGCCAGGTGCCGTGCGCGGGCTGTCTCAAGATCACGACGTGTGCGGCTGATCTTGAGACAACCCACACCGATAACTGGTGCGAAACGTCTCAAGACCCAGCAGGACAAGCCGCACCCAGCTGCACACAGACCAGCATGGGGCCCGCCGCCTCCACAGATCGCGCTAAAGGACCCCGTCCGGTGGGTCAGGACCACCAATCTCGCCAGGCATGACAGCCGTTATCGAGCCCTCGCTGGTCGCCGTTCAGCACCAGGTCCTCGACGTGGTCCAGGCGGGTCACCTGTTCGGCTTCGCCGAGGTGCGCTCGAAGCTCCGTCGCGGGCTCTGGCAACGGCCCCATCCCGATGTCGTCGTGCTCCACAACGGCCCACTCTCGAGCGTTCAGCGGATCTGGGTCGCCTCGCTCTCCGGGCCTCCCGGCTCCGCCCTTTGGGGGCCCACAGCGGCAGTGCTGGACGGACTGCGAGGGTTCGGCGACGAGGACCAGGTCCACCTCGTCCTCCCACCTGGTCTGCGACGGATACGAATCCCCTGGGTGCGTTCCCACTGGTCCAGCCAGCTCAGCGATCTGGACGTGCACCCTGCTGCCATACCGCACCGGACCCGGCTTCCCCGCAGCCTGCTCGACATGGCAGCAGACACCCGAGACGAGCGCCACGCCCGCGGGATCCTGATGGCCGGAGCGCAACAACGCCTGGTCACCGTCGACTCGCTTCATGCAGCGTTGGCACGGCGGGGACACTGCCGGCACCGTGCTCTGCTCGTCGAGACGCTCCAGGACATCTCTGGTGGAATCCATTCGGTCCCGGAGCGGGACTTCTCACTCATCGTGAAGCGTCGAGGGCTGCCGCCGCCGACTCGGCAGGTGATCCGCCGTCGACCGAGCGGCCTGTACTACCTCGACGTCCTGTGGCTGCCGTTCGGGCTGGCGGTCGAGGTCGACGGCGGCCACCACCGCAGCGCAACCGCGTGGGACGCGGATCTCGACCGGGCCGCGGACATCTCCGCCGACGGGCTGCGCGTGGTGCGCTTCACGTCGTTCGCCGTACGCCGCCGGCCGGTCCGCGTCGGCGACCTGTTGACGGCGAACTTGCGTGCCGGCGGTTGGGTCGGCTGACCTCGACCGGACGGTTGGCGCGGCCTTCGTCGACCCTGATGGGCGCGCCTAGCCGAGATGAGATGATCTTGAGCGAAGCCATGCTGGGAACGAGTCAGGGACGCCTCAAGATCATCAACGGCAGCGTGATCTTGAGGCGTCTGCGAACGGTGCCCAGCCTGCCTATTCTCAAGATCAGCCAAGAATGGTGATCTTGAGCGAACCTCAGGCCCAGAGCTGGCCCTCGAGGGCGGACTCGGCCTGGTCCAGCGTCCCGGCATAGGCACCGGTCGAGAGGTACTTCCAGCCAGCGTCGCACACGACGAAGGCGACGTCGGCGGCCCGGCCCTCCTTGGCCGCGTTCGCCGCCACACCCAGGGCCGCGTGCAGGATCGCACCGGTCGAGATGCCCGCGAAGATGCCCTCGTTGTCCAGCAGCTCGCGCACCCGGCGTACGGCGTCGCGCGGCCCGACCGAGAACCGCGACGTGAGGACCGACGGGTCGTAGAGCTCGGGGACGAAGCCCTCGTCGAGGTTGCGCAGTCCGTAGACCAGCTCGCCGTACCGCGGCTCGGCCGCGATGATCTCGACACCTGGCACCCGCTCCCGCAGGAACCGCCCGACCCCCATCAGCGTCCCGGTCGTCCCGAGCCCGGCCACGAAGTGAGTGATCGACGGCAGGTCCTCGAGGATCTCCGGCCCCGTGGTCGCATAGTGCGACTCGGTGTTCGCCGGGTTGCCGTACTGGTAGAGCATCACCCAGTCGGGATGCTCCTCGGCGATCGTCTTGGCGACCCGGACGGCCTCGTTCGACCCGCCCTCGGCCGGCGACGACACGATCTCCGCGCCCCACATCTCCAACAGCTGGCGCCGCTCGACCGAGGTGTTCGACGGCATCACGCAGACCAGCCGGTAGCCCCTGAGCCGGGCCACCATCGCCAGCGAGATCCCGGTGTTGCCCGACGTCGGCTCGAGGATCGTGCAACCGGGCCGCAGCTCGCCGGACTTCTCCGCTTGCTCGACCATCCACAGCGCCGGCCGGTCCTTGACCGACCCGGTCGGGTTGCGGTCCTCCAGCTTGGCCCAGAGCCTCACGTCCTCCGACGGCGACAGTCGCGGCAGGCCGACCAGCGGCGTGCGACCGACCGAGTCGAGCAGCGAGTCGTAGCGCATCAGCGTCTCCTCGTGCAGTACGCCGGGCGCGCAGCCGACCCGCTCATGGTGCTGCTCAGCCGCCGGCGACGGCGGGCAGCACGGTCACGTTGTCCCCGTCGGTGACCGACGTCTCGAGGCCGCCGAGGAAACGCACGTCCTCGTCATTGAGGTAGACGTTGACGAACCGGCGCAGCCCCTTGTCGTCGACCAGGCGCTCGCGCAGGCCCGGGTGGCGGCTCTCCAGGTCCTCGAAGACCTCGGCCAGGGTGCCCCCGGCGCCCACGACGGCCTTCTCGCCCCCGGTGTACTGGCGCAGGATCGTCGGGATCCGGACCTCGATGCTCACGCTTCTCCTTGTCGGTAAGGCGTACGCCGGTCGGCGGGCGCAGGTCAGCTCAGCCGGCAGTCCCGGCATCCACCTCATCCAACGCCGCGACCACCCGAACCTCTTCCTCGCTGACCTCGCCGTCGACGATCCGGAAGGACCGGAACTCCTCCGTGTCCGGCTCCCGCGTGGACACCAGGACGTAGTGCGCGCCCGGCTCCTGGGCCAGCGAGATGTCGGTGCGCGACGGGTAGGCCTCTGTCGCGGTGTGGGAGTGGTAGACCACGACCGGCTCCTCGTCGCGCGCGTCCATCTCGCGGTAGAGCGACAGCAGGTCGTGCGAGTCGAACTCATAGAACGTCGGCGACCGGGCTGCGTTGACCATCGGGACGAACCGCTCGGGCCGGTCGGACCCAGCCAAGCCCGCGACCACGCCGCACGCCTCGTCCGGATGGTCCCGGCGGGCGTGGGCGACGATCGCGTCGTAGGTCGCCTTGTCGATCAGGAGCACGCGGACAGCGTACGGCGGGGGGCCTGGCATCTCGCCGCACGCCCGAACTGTGGACCGCTGCTGACAGGCCGGGGCCGTGACCACCTGGACTCGCGCAAGGTGGTCAGAAATTCGGCGCCGGACCAGCCAGGTTGCGCCGCTGGAGCTAGTGGACCAGCCACATTGCGCCAGTCGACCTTCTGCAGCAGCCAGGTTGCGTCAGCGGACTCGGAGAGCAGCCACTGGAGCTACCGAAATCAGAACCAGAGCCGGGGGCCGACGCCCGGCAGCGCCTGTGACCGCGCCTGGTCCAGCAATGCCGCAGCCGCCTGCTGCCCGTTCTGCCCGATGCGGGCCATCTGCCCGGCGATGAGACCGGCGACGACCGGTGTGGAGAACGAGGTCCCGCTCCACTGGCACATGCCCTGGAAGTTCCTGATGTCCGTGGGGTCCACGACGGTCCGGTACTGACCGGTCGCATACGCGTTGACCAGGTCCACGCCCGGCGCGTAGACGTCGACCCAGCCGCCGAAGTTGCTGAAGTCCGCGCGGGTGTCGCTGTCCGGCCCAAGTGCTCCCACCGAGACCGCCCAGGGGAATGCGGCGGGCCAGAACGGGATCCGGTCACCGTCGTTCCCGGCGGCCGCGACGAGCACGACCCCCTTGTGGTGGCGAAGCCGGTTCTCGTAGAACTCGACGAACGCCTTGGGCGGCAGGTTGGCGCGCGTCTGGGCGCCGGCCGAGAAGCTGATGACATCGGGGCTCTTCGCGAGCGCCTCGTCGAGCTGGACGATGAGTGCGGCCTCGTCGACCACGCCGGCCTGGTCGATCACCTGTTCCACGGTGACCTCGGCGGCCGGTGCGAGGCAGCGGATCACCCCGGCGATGAACGTGCCGTGACCGGCGTACGGGTCGATGAACCCGTCGGGCGACGGCCACGAGTCCGGGTCCTCGATGTCGGACGGGTCCGCGATGACGTCCTGCAGCCACTGGTGGTCGTACCCCTCTTCAAGGAAACCGGTGTCGACGACCGCAACGCGCACTCCCTGGCCGACGCCGTCGTCGCCCACGCGTGGGCGCGGGTCGGCGTTCTTGGCCGGCTCCTCGGGCTCCGACGCGGGGCACAGGTGCACCTTGTCGCAGACGGCGAGGACGTGGTTGGGCGTCACGACTCCCGGTCCGAAGATCGCGTCGAGCCGATCGAGGGTGCGCTCGATCGACGGATAGCGTCCCCTCAGGAGGGATACGCCTTCGGTGAGGCTGTCGACGATCTCCACGTGGGAGTCGTCCTCGCGCAACCGGGGCAGGACCCGGGCCAGGTCACGATCGGCGATCAGGTACTCGCCCTTGCGGTGCAGGTAGTCGAAGCCGCCACGCTGTCGCCAGCTCGCAGGGGACACGGCGATGTCGTCGTGACGGTCGAGCACGAGATCGAGCTCGGCCTCGAGACGACGCTGTCTGCCTTCGGCGTTGCCCGTTCCGCCCGTTGCCATGGATTCCTCTCTCTCCCCAGACGTCGCCTCCGACGCGATCCCTACGATCGACGCGTGGCCCACCGCAGACTAGAGGCCCGAGCAGCGTCGCGTGATGCACTCGAGGGCGAAGCGTTGCTGCGGCTCGCCATGTCCGAACCACGACAGGCACTCGACCGCGGCTCCAGCGTCCTGGCCGCGAGCGCGGACCCGATGACCAGGTCATTTGCACTCCAGGCGATGGCGGTCGCGCAGCGCGAGCTCGGCGACGGTCGGGCGGCGCTCCGGCTGGTCCGCCGCTCGCTGGTGGCGGCGCGGCGCTCGGCGAGCCCCCCTCGCGTCGCGGACGTCGAGGCGACACTCGGCGCAACTCTCGCCCTGCAGGGCCGCACCAAGCCGGCCCTGCAGCACCTCGACTCGGCTCTCGGCACCGCAAGGGGAGTCAACGCCGCCAGGATCCGGGTCCGGCGCGGCGGAGTCCTACACGTAGTGGGCCGCGACATCGACGCCATGCGGGACCTGCGGGCAGCCATGCCGGCTCTGCGGTCGGCAGGTGACCGCGTGTACGAGGCTCGTGCCCTGAGCACCCGCGCGCTCGTGCACGCTGCTCTGGGGGAGCACGCGCGCGCGGACAAGGACCTGGCGCGCGCCGAGCAGCTGCTCCTGGCGGACGGTCAGCTGCTCGAGTCTGCCTTCGCCCGCCACAACCGGGGACAGCTCGCCTACCGCACCGGCGACCTGCCGGCTGCTCTGCGACATCTGGACGAGGCGGAGCACATCTACCGCGAGGTCGGAGAGCGCGACGCCGACCTGGAGCTTCAGCGCAGCCACGTGCTCCTGGCCATGGGCATGCCCGACGACGCCCGGCGCCACGCGGCGGCTGCAGCCGAGATCCTGGAGGGCAACACCGCCTACGCCAACCTCCGGGCCGAGGCCCTGCTGGTGGCGGCCACGGCGGCCCTGGCGGCCGGTGAGACAGCCGAGTCGCGCGAGCTGGCGGCCGGCTCCGTGCGAGCGTTCCGCGACCAACGACGCAACCGATGGGCGATGCGCGCGCAACGGGTCGAGCTGCTCGCTGCATGGCTGGCCGGCGAGGCGACGCCGGCAATGCTGCGCCGGGCCCAGGAGGCGGCCGTCGGCCTGGAGTCCTGGCGCGACGCCGACGCGATCGAGGCGCACGTCCTCGTCGGTCGGATCGCCCTTCGGCTCGACCGTCTGTCGGTGGCGGAGAAACACCTGTCGGCGGCCGCGGCGTCGCGCGGACGCGGGCCGGCCATCTCCCGGGCGACCGGGTGGCTGGCGCAGGCCCTGCTGTGCGACCTGCGCAAGGACGACCGTGCCGTCGCCCGGTCGTGCGGCCGCGGCCTCGACCTCCTCGACGCGCACCGGCTGACGCTCGGCGCGACCGAGATGCGTGCCAGGGCGACCTTCCACGGGACCGAGCTGGCGACGATGGCCCTGGTGCGCGCCGCCGCGTCGTCGCGGACCGCGGAGCTCGTGTCATGGAGCGAGCGCTGGCGGGCAACCGCCCTGTCCACGCCACCTGTGCGACCACCGGACGACGCGGAGCTCACGGCAGAGCTCGCCCTGCTGCGGACCGTGACGGCGCGGCTGGAGGAGGCCAGGGGCGAAGGCCGCCCGACAACGGGCTTCGCCCGGGAACAGTCGCGGATCGAGGCGACGGTGCGCGAGCGGACCCTGCGGGTCAGCGGGACGGCCATGGGCCTGGGCTCGGTCGTCGACTCGAAGCTGGACGTGGTGGCACTGCGCGACCGCCTCGGTGCTGCCACGCTCGTGGACCTCGTCGAGATCGACGGACTGGTGCACGTGGTGACCTTCCGCGCAGGACGCTGGTCGCGTCACGTCGCCGGGTCGACGGCGACGGTCGGGGACGAGCTCGAGTTCGCCCGCTTCGGTCTGCGACGGGTGGCCATGGCGACCACCGAGAGCGCGATCCGCTCCGCCGCCGGCTCGCTCGAAGGGGCGGGTGAGGCCCTGCAGAAGGGGCTCATCGGTGCTGCGGCGGACCTCCTCGGCGACGGCGAGGTGGTCGTGGTGCCGTCCGGCCGGTTGCACGCCGTACCGTGGTCGCTCCTCCCTGCCCTGCGCGATCGGCCGGTCACCGTCGCGCCGTCGATCGCGGCCTGGCTGCGCTCGCGCGGGGCCACGCCGCCTCAGCGCCCCAAGGTGACCCTGGTCGCCGGACCGCACCTGGGTACCGGTGGGGCGGAGGTGCACGAAGTGTGCGATCGGTACGCCGGCGCGACCCTGCTGACCGGCGGGGCTGCCACCGCGGACGCCGTGCTCGCCGGCCTCGACGGCGCCTCGCTGGCACACGTGGCGGCGCACGGGACGTTCCGCTCGGACAACCCGCTGTTCTCGTCGCTGCAGATGTCGGACGGCCCGCTGACCGTGCACGACATCGAACGCCTACACCGGCCACCGCACCGGCTGCTGCTCTCCAGCTGCGACTCGGGGCTCGGGGCGACCGCAGGGGCGGACGAGCTGCTCGGCCTCGCCAGTGCACTGATCGCACTGGGCACGGCGGGGCTGCTCGCCAGCGTCGTACCCGTCAACGACGCCGCGACCGTGCCACTCATGGTCGCCGTCCATGGGCGGCTGCGTGAGGGCGCGACCCTGGCCCAGGCGCTGCACCAGGCCCGCCGCTGGCTGGGCGACTCCGACCCGGTGCTGGCCGCGACCGGCATGTCCTTCGTCGCCCTCGGCGCCGCCTGACCTGTCCCCAGACCCTGGCCTCAAGATCAACTGACTCCGCGACGCAACTGATGCTGTAGGGACCTCTGAGGCGCGGCTGACAGGAACTCCTGCCACACCAGCACCGAATGTGTTGCCCCATCAGTTGATCTTGAGACAGGAGCACGGCGCTGCCTGAGCCGCCGGTCGCCCCAGGCCCGCTCAGCCGAGGTGCAGGTGGCCCATCAGGGCCTGGACGAGCGACTCCTGCCAGTAGGTCAGCCGGTCGTAGACCCAGAACAGGCCCAGCCGCGGGTCGTCCTCGCTCAGCCCGGCCACCAGCGCCTCGAGGTCCTCGGTGACCCCCAGCCGCTCACCGAGCACCAGCCGGGTGTCGTTGAGCGCCCGCAGCCACAGCTCGGCCTGCTCGGTGCTCAGCTCGACCCGATCCCCCGGCTCGCCCATCGAGTCCAGCGCGGCCTGCAGCGCCGCCCGCTTGGACTGGCGGAGGTCCGGCTCGGTGTAGCGGCGGAAGTCCGCCGATGCCTCCGGGTCGTCGTGGTAGCCGTCCGGGAACAGCCGGGCCAGCGCGGGGTCCTCGGGCACGGACGTCGCTGTGCCGATACCGACGATCGCCGCCAGCGGGTCGGCGTCGGCCTCCTCCGCTGGCCCGAGCAGCTCGAGCATCTCGGCCAGGACGTGACGCAGCACCCGGGCCTCGGCCTTGCCGAAGGTCACCGAGATGCCGCCCTTGCGGGCCCGACGGAACTGCGCGACCACGCCGGTCAGCCTCGCACCGTCGAACGAGAGCGGGCCTTGGTCTCTGACGTGGCGGACACCGAGGCGCTCACTCGTCGTGCTGCATGGTGGCCCACAGGCCGTACTCGTGCATGGCGGCGACGTCGCGCTCCATCTCCTCGCGGGTCCCGTTGGACACGACCGCCCGACCCTTGTGGTGCACGTCCATCATCAGCTCGGTCGCCTTCTCCTTCGGGTAGCCGAAGTGCTTCTGGAACACGAGCGTCACGTAAGACATGAGGTTGACCGGGTCGTTCCACACGATGGTGACCCATGGCTTGTCCTCCTTGACGACCTCGTCCTGTTCGGGCTGGTCGACCTCGACGGGGGCCACGGACATGGGTCCAATCTAAGCGGTACGCCGGAGGGCTCCCCAGCCCCTCGCGGCTCACCTCACCCGCCAGGACCGGTCGGCGACGACTTAGGCTCGGCGGCGTGAGCCACGTGGCGCCCGGCGCCGGACTGCTGACCGACCAGTACGAGCTGACCATGCTCCGGGCGGCGCTGCGCGACGGCACGGCCGGACGCCGATGCGTGTTCGAGGTCTTCGGGCGCCGGCTGCCGGGTGCGCGCCGGTACGGCGTGGTGGCAGGCACCGGTCGGCTCCTCGACCTGGTCGAGGACTTCACCTACGACGAGGCGGATCTCGACTACCTGCGGTCGGCCGGAGTCGTGGACGACCGGACGTGCGCCTTCCTGCGCGAGTACCGGTTCGGCGGCGACCTCACCGGCTACCCGGAGGGCGAGGTCTACTTCCCCGGCTCACCGGTGCTCACCGTCGAGGGTACGTTCGCCGAGGCCGTCGTGCTCGAGACGCTGGTGCTCTCGGTGCTCAACCACGACTGCGCGGTCGCGACCGCAGCGGCTCGGATGGTGCAGGCCGCGAGGGGTCGCCCGTGCATCGAGATGGGCTCCCGGCGTACGCACGAGCAGGCCGCCGTCGCCGCCGCCCGTGCCGCCTACCTCGCCGGCTTCGCCGCCACGTCCAACCTCGCCGCCGGGCGCGCCTACGGGATCCCCACGACCGGCACCGCCGCGCACGCCTACACCCTGGTGCACGACAACGAGCCGGCGGCCTTCCGGGGGCAGCTCGATGCGCTCGGCCTCGGCACGACGCTGCTCGTGGACACCTACGACATCGCCGCCGGCATCAAGGCCGCGGTCGAGGCGGCCGGCCCGGAGCTCGGGGCGATCCGGATCGACTCCGGCGACCTCGGCGTGATGGCCCAGCAGTCCCGCGAGCAGCTCGACTCGCTCGGCGCGACGTCCACCCGCATCGTGCTCTCCGGAGACCTGGACGAGTTCGCGCTGGCCGGCCTTGCCGGTGCTCCCGTCGACGCCTACGGGGTGGGCACCTCGGTCGTCACCGGGTCGGGGTCGCCGACCGCGCAGTTCGTCTACAAGCTGGTCGAGGTCGACGGGCGGCCGGTGGCGAAGCGCTCGGAGCACAAGACCACGGTCGGCGGGCGCAAGACCGCCGTACGGCGTCACCGGTTGACCGGCACGGCGACCGAGGAGGTGCTGCGCCCGGGAGGCCCGCCGACCTCGAGCGAGGGGGACCGGGCCCTGCAGGTCGCTCTGGTCCGCGACGGGAAGCGCGTCGACGACGGTCACGCCTCGCTGCACGACGGGCGGGACCGGCTCGCCGCAACCCTGCGCAGCCTGCCGTGGGAAGCGCTGTCGCTCTCCCGCGGCGAGCCCGCGATCCCCACGACGTACGAGGAGCCCGCGTGAGCGAGCGCGCCACGACCACGGCGTACGACGAGGCCGCCGCGCTGATCGTCGTCGACGTGCAGAACGACTTCGCCGACCCGTCAGGCAGTCTCTATGTCAAGGCCGGCGACGAGGTCGTCGGCCCGGTCAACGCCGAGATCGACGCGGCCGCCGAAGCCGGCGCGGCCGTCGTCTACACCCAGGACTGGCACCCGTCGTCGACGCCGCACTTCGCCAAGGACGGCGGCATCTGGCCGGTCCACTGCGTCGCAGACACCTGGGGCGCCGAGCTGCACCCCGACCTCGACGTCCGCGGGCCGGTGGTCCGCAAGGGCACGAACGGGGAGGACGGCTACTCCGGCTTCTCGGTGCGCGACCCACGGACCGGTGCGACCAGCGAGACCCAGCTCGAGTCGCTGATCGAGCCGTCGGCACGCCGGCTGATCGTCGTCGGTCTGGCCGGTGACTACTGCGTCAAGGAGACCGCGCTGGACGGCATGCGCCTCGGGTACGACGTGGAGGTGCCGCTGGTCCTGACCAGGTTCGTCAACCTCGAGCCCGGGGACGACGAGCGCAGCATCCACCAGCTCCGTGAGGCAGGCGTCGCGGTCGTGTGACGCCGGCCAACGGCCGTCCCGGCGTCCGCGGAGCCCTCTCCCAGCTGCTCGTGGCCGCGAACCGGGCGACCGGTGACGGCACGTGGGCGAGGGTGAAGATCTGCGCGGCCGACGACTGCGCCTGGGCGTTCTTCGACGCCACCAAGAACCGGTCCCGGGCCTGGTGCGAGTGGGGTTGCGGCAACCGCGTCAAGACGCGGAACTACCGGGCCCGCAGGAAGGCGGCCGCGACCGGCGCCTGACCTGCACCGTGGCCGATGGTGGTGTCCGATAGCCGCTAGTAACTGTCGGTCCCAGCAGGCAGGCTGTGACACGTGCTCGACTTCGACAGCTGCTACCGCGCCGTCAGCAGCCGCGACTCCCGGTTCGACGGCTGGTTCATCACCGCCGTGCGCACGACCGGCATCTACTGCCGGCCGTCCTGCCCAGCGATGACGCCCAAGCCCGGCAACGTGACGTTCTACCCCAGCGCGGCCGCGGCCCAGGGCGCCGGCTTCCGGGCCTGCCGCAGGTGCCGCCCCGACGCCAGCCCGGGCAGCCCCGAGTGGAACGTCCGCGCCGATGTCGTGGCGCGCGCCATGCGCCTCATCGGTGACGGTGTCGTCGACCGTGACGGCGTGTCCGGGCTGGCCTCCCGCCTCGGCTACAGCGAACGCCAGCTGCACCGGCTGCTCGTCGCCGAGCTCGGTGCGGGAGCCCAGGCCCTGGCCCGGGCGCAGCGGGCGCACACCGCGCGGACCCTGGTGGAGACCAGCCGCATGACGTTCTCCGAGATCGCGTTCGCAGCGGGGTTCGCCAGCATCCGACAGTTCAACGACACCGTGCGGACCGTGTTCGCCAGCACCCCGCGTGAGCTGCGAACAGCCGCGGAGCGACGCCACCCGAACCCCGTCCCGGGCACGCTCGCGATCCGGCTGCCGGTCCGCCCGCCGTTCGACGGAGCCGGCCTGCTGCGGATGCTGCGCACCAAGGCGGTGCCCGGCGTCGAGAGCGTCGACGACACGTCGTACCGCCGCGGGCTGCTGCTCCCCCACGGGGAGGCCGGCGTCACCCTCACCCCCGCCGCTAACCACGTGGCCGCCGTCCTCCGGGTCGCGGATCCCCGCGACGTCGTGCCGGCCGTCGCGCGGGTGCGCCGGCTGCTCGACCTCGACGCCGACTCGGTCGCGATCGACCAGGCGCTCGGCGCCGACCCCGTGCTCGCACCCCTCGTCGACGCCTGGCGGGGTGTCCGGGTGGCCGGCGCGACCGACGGCACCGAGATGCTGGTCCGCGCCATCGTCGGCCAGCAGGTGTCCGTGGCGGGCGCCCGCACGGTCACCGCCCGGCTGGCCCGGACCTACGGCAAGCCGCTGACGACGCCGGACCAGCCGGTCGAACGGCACTTCCCCACGGCCGAGGCGCTGGCCGAGGCGGACCCGGAGTCACTGCCCATGCCCCGGAGCCGGGCCCGGGCCCTGGTCACCGCGTGCGCATCGATCGCCGAGGGCCGCGTCGACCTCGACGCCGGTGCCGACCGGGACGAGGCGACGAGGGCGCTCCTCGCGCTGCCCGGCGTCGGGCCGTGGACCGCGGACTACGTGCGGCTGCGGGCCCTCGGCGACCCGGACGTCATGCTGAGCACCGACCTCGGCGTACGCCGTGCGCTGGAACGCCTTGGGCAGCCCGGCGACCCCCGTTCCGTCGTCACCCGCGCCGACGGCTGGCGCCCGTGGCGGTCCTACGCCCTCATGCACCTCTGGCACGTCATCACCGACAGGGAGATCAAGTGACCACCTACCGGACCACCATCGACAGCCCGGTCGGCCAGCTGCTGCTCACCAGCGACGGCACCTCGTTGACGCGCCTCCTCTTCGGGCCGTACGACATCGACCCGTCGTGGGTCGACCAGCGCGACGACGTGCTCGACGAGTCGGTACACCAGCTCGACGACTACTTCGCGGGCCGACGCACCGACTTCGACCTGCCGCTCGAGCCGGCCGAGGGCACCGCGTTCCAGCGGCGTGTGTGGCTCGAGCTGCGGACCATCCCCTACGCGACCACGATCAACTACGGCCAGCTCGCCGGGCGCGTCGGGAACCCGAACGCCTCCCGAGCCGTCGGCCTAGCCAACGGGCGCAACCCGATCTCGATCGTGGTGCCGTGTCACCGCGTCATCGGCGCCAACGGCTCGCTCACCGGGTACGGCGGCGGGCTGGACCGCAAGCGGCTGCTGCTCGACCTCGAGCGGCGGGTCGCCGGCACGGAGCCCATCGAGGACCAGCTCAGCCTGCTCTGACCTTCCCCTCACGCCCGGGACCTGCCGGACAACCCTGCCGCTGCACCGGCGACGCGGCTAGCGTGGCGGCAAGCAGGAGGTGGCCATGGCAGAGACACCTGGATCCCCCGCCCTGCTGGCCGGTAGGCGAGTGAGCCTGCTGCCACGCTCCGGGGGCCAGTCACACATCGGGACCGTGCAGGCATGGGAGACCGTCGACGGCCGGCTCACGGTTCGCGTGGCCACGGACGCGAGCGGTGTCGCGGCCCTGGACCGCCACCGGGTCTGGCTCAGCCCGCTGAGGCGCATCGACCAGGAGACCGGCATCACGATCTTCGCCGGGCGCGCCGTCGCCGAAGGCGAGGAAGCGCTCGTGCTCGAGGACCTGGTGCGCCTGGTCGAAGATCCTCGCCGAGCGGCGGTGCGAGCAGCCGGGTGCCTCGTGTCGCTGCCCGCTGCCGGTGGGCCGAAGCGAACCGTCGGCACGCTCGACCTCTCCCGTGGCGGCGTCCGGTTGCCCGTCGGTCTCGGCGGCTGGACCTACGACGACCCGCTCGAGCTGACCATCCACCTGGACACATCGACGATCATCGCGGTCGGCCGCATCCTGCGCGTCGAGCTCGAGGCGAGGGCGGTCGTCCTGCTGTTCGACAAGCTCGAGGACGAGGACGCCGAGGCGATCGACCGCTACGCCATCGCCAAGCTCGAACGCCGCATGGCCTGAGTCGAGCCCCGTACGGTGGACGCGTGACCACGCCGGCTCAAGCTCCCGCCTCGGCCGAGGAGCCGCCGTTGCTTCGCCGGATCCGCGAGGCAGTGATCGGCGACGACCAGGTCATGCACGGCCCGTTCGGACCACGCCGGGTGACCTACGCCGACTACACCGCGAGCGGCCGGGCGCTGGACTTCATCGAGGACTTCATCAGGCACGAGGTGCTGCCGCGCTACGCCAACACCCACACCGAGTCGAGCGGCACCGGGCTGCAGACGACCCGGTTGCGCGAGGACGCACGCAGGATCATCCGGGACGCGGTCGGCGGCGACGACGAGACCGTCGTCATCTTCTGCGGGTCAGGATCCACGGCGGCGATCGACAAGATGATCGGCATCCTCGGGCTGCGGATCCCGGCAGGACTCGATGACCGCTACCACCTGACCGACCGGATCCCGGCCGAGGAGCGGCCGGTCGTTTTCATCGGCCCGTTCGAGCACCACTCCAACGAGCTGCCCTGGCGCGAGTCGATCGCCGACGTGGTCACCATCCCCGAGGACCGCGACGGCCACATCGACCAGGCGGTGCTCGAGCAACGGCTCGTGGAGTACGCCGGGCGGCCGCTGCGCATCGGGTCGTTCTCCGCTGCTTCCAACGTGACCGGCATCGTGTCCGACACGCACCGGATC
>JAVEDG010000149.1 GCA_030841245.1 Actinomycetota bacterium | reverse complement strand
ACCGACCCGGCCGCGTCACTCCGAGCACGGAGACGTGAGCGCGCCATGGACTTCCTGCTCAAGAACTTCTGGGAGCTCACGGTCACGGGCCTGACCCAGGGCTCGATCTACGCGCTGGTCGCCCTCGGCTACACGCTCGTCTACGGCGTGCTGCGCCTGATCAACTTCGCGCACTCCGAGGTCTTCATGGTGGGCACCTTCGGTGCCCTCTTCGCGCTGGAGGGGATGGGCCTCAACGCCAACTCCGACGTCACGTCGGCATCGGCAGCGATCGGCTATCTCATCGTCGCCGCGCTCGCCGCTGCCGCTGCGTCGGGTGTGACCGCCGTCATCGTCGAGCGGGTCGCCTACCGGCCCCTGCGCCGGCGCAACGCCCCGACACTGGTGTTCCTCATCACCGCGATCGGCGCCTCGCTCGCGATGTCCGAGGGCTTCGCGATCTGGCGCGGGCGGGACAACGAGGCGTTCCCGACGGTGATCGACCCGAAGACCCAGTTCAAGTTCTTCGACGCCAGCGTGAGCAACCTCGACATCCTGATCTTCCTGACCGCGATCGTGATGATGTTCTCCCTCGACACGTTCATGCGCCGCACCCGGCTCGGCCGCGGCGTCCGCGCGGTCGCGCAGGACCCGGACAGCGCCGCACTCATGGGGGTGAACAAGAACCGGGTGATCTCGCTGACCTTCCTGCTCGGCGGCATCATGGCCGGCGGGGCGGCCATCCTCTACGGCCTGCGGTTCGGCGTCACCAAGTACGACGTGGGGTTCCTGCTCGGTGTGAAGGCGTTCACGGCGGCCGTCCTCGGCGGCATCGGCAACCTGCGGGGAGCGTTGATCGGCGGGCTCGCACTCGGGCTGGTCGAGAACTACGGCTCGGCGATCGTCGGCAGCCAGTGGCGCGACGTCGTGGCCTACGTCACCCTGGTCGTGGTCCTGATGTTCCGACCCACCGGGATCCTGGGCGAGTCGCTCGGGAAGGCACGCGCATGACGACGTCGAACGGCGGCCCCCGCCAGCGGATGAACCAGCGGCTGCGCGGCTACGACGACCGCCGCGCCGGCTGGGCCCGCAGCATCCGGACCCGGTGGCACGCGCTGCCGAGGCCCGTTCGCTGGCTCGGCCTGCTCGCCCTCGTCGTCGTGCTCTACCTGCTCCCGATCATCCAGCCGCCGATCCTCACGACCCCGGACAGCGACTTCGGCTCGGTGCTGTTCGACGCCGCGCTGTTCGCCCTGGTCGCGATCGGGCTCAACGTCGTGATCGGGATGGCGGGCCTGCTCGACCTCGGTTACGTCGGCTTCTACGCCGTCGGGGCCTACTCTGTCGCGGTCTTCGGCTCACCGAACAGCTCGCTGGGAACGGGCTACCCGTGGTTGGTGTGCGTGCCGATCGCGATCGCGCTGTCGATGCTCGCAGGAGTCATCCTCGGCGGACCGACCCTGCGGCTGCGCGGCGACTACCTCGCCATCGTCACGCTGGGGTTCGGCGAGATCGTGCGACTCACCGCAGTCAACTCCAATGCCCTCGGCGCTGCCGCGGGCATCACCGGCATCCCGCACCCGCCCGGCAAGAGGCCGGACGGCACCGACATCTTCTCCATCCTCAACATCAACGCCTTCTACTGGCTCGCCCTCACCGTCATCTTCATCGTGGTCTTCGGCGTGCGGAACCTCGAGAACAGCCGGGTCGGCCGGTCCTGGCTGGCCATCCGGGAGGACGAGGACGCGGCCGAGCTGATGGGCGTGCCGACGTTCCGCTTCAAGCTGTGGGCGTTCGCCATCGGTGCCGCGATCGGAGGTCTGTCCGGATCGCTCTTCGCCGGACGGCAGGGTTTCATCAACCCGGACAGCTTCCTGCTCCAGTTCTCGATCCTGTTCGTGGCCGCCGTCGTGCTCGGCGGCGCGGGGAACCTGCTCGGGGTCGTCACCGGCGCGGTCGTGATCGCCTACCTGCCGGAACGGTTCCGCGGTTTCGCCGACTACCGGATCTTCGTGTTCGGGCTCGCCCTGATCATCGTGATGATCTTCCGGCCGCAGGGGATCATCCCCAACCGGAGACGAGCCACCGAGCTGGCCGTGCGCACGGAGGAGGTGGCCGAAGGTGCCTGAGCACTACGCCGCCGACAACGAGCCCGCCGACAGCGAGCCCGGCACCGACGAGCCGACGCCGGACATCGGGCCGGACCCGGGGACGCCGGTCGGTACGGACTTGGCCAAGGCACTGCTGGAGCTCGACGACGTGACCCTGCGGTTCGGCGGCGTGACGGCCCTGGACGGCGTGAGCCTGAACATCAACGAGGGGGAGATCCTCGGCCTGATCGGGCCCAACGGCGCCGGTAAGACGACGTGCTTCAACGTGATGACCGGCGTCTACCAGCCGACCTCCGGCGACGTGCGGTTCCGCGGGGTGCGACTAGGCCGCAGGCAGCGGTTCCAGATCACTCGGCTCGGCATCGCCAGGACCTTCCAGAACATCCGGCTGTTCCCGGAGATGACCGCGCTCGAGAACGTCATGGTCGGTGCCGACGCGCGTCACAACACGAGCGTCGTCGGCGCCCTGCTGCGTCTCCCGCGGCACCGGCGCGAGGAACGCGAGGGACGCGACCGGGCCTTGGAGCTGCTGCGCTTCGTGGGAATCGAGCGTCGGGCCGACGAGGCCGCCCGCAACCTGCCCTACGGCGACCAGCGCCGGCTCGAGATCGCGCGCGCGATGGCGACCGGGCCCCAGCTGCTCTGCCTCGACGAGCCTGCCGCGGGCTTCAACCCGTCGGAGAAGTCGGCGCTGATGGACCTGATCCGCAAGATCCGCGACCAGGGCTACACCGTGCTGCTGATCGAGCACGACATGCGCCTCGTCATGGGGGTCACCGACCGCATCGTGGTGCTGGAGTTCGGCCGCAAGATCGCCGAAGGCCTGCCGGAGGACATCCGGACCAACCCCGCGGTGATCGCGGCCTACCTGGGGGTGCCCGACGATGCTGCTTGAGATCAGCGACCTCGACGTGTACTACGGCCGGATCCAGGCTCTCCGCGGGGTCAGCCTCTCGGTCGACGACGGGGAGATCGTCACGCTGATCGGGGCGAACGGTGCCGGGAAGACGACGCTGCTGCGTGCGCTGTCCGGACTGCGCGCCGTGAGCCGGGGGACCGTCACGTTCGAGGGCAAGGACATCACGCACGAGCGCGCCGACCTGCGGGTCGTGCACGGCATCTCCCAGGCACCCGAGGGCCGTGGGATCTTCCCGGGCATGAACGTGCAGGAGAACCTCGAGATGGGTGCCTACTCGCGCAAGGACCGCAAGTCGAAGGCCTACCGCGAGGACTTCGACCGGGTGCTCGGCCTCTTCCCGCGGCTGGCGGAACGTCGCCGCCAGTTCGGGGGCACGCTCTCGGGTGGCGAGCAGCAGATGCTGACCATCGGGCGAGCCCTCATGAGCCGGCCCAAGGTGCTGCTGCTCGACGAGCCGTCGATGGGGCTCGCGCCCAAGCTGATCCAGCAGATCTTCACCATCGTCGAGGAGATCAACCAGCAGGGGACGACCGTGTTGCTCGTGGAGCAGAACGCCCAGCAGGCCCTCAGCCGGGCACACCGGGCCTACGTGATGGAGACCGGGTCCATCGTCAAGGAGGGGACCGGCAAGGCGCTGCTGGCCGACCCGGCGGTCAAGGAGGCCTACCTCGGGGTGGCCTGAGCGCGAAGGGGTGGAAATCGGGGGTCCGCCTCGCGGACCGGTGCATTGGGGGCGTACGCTCCGGCGCGGCTGTTCGGGGCAGCGCTCGGCACTCACCGGACCGTCCCTCCGGGGTCGGTGCCGCTTCGACAGGAGGACCCGTGACGCGACCGTCCGTCGCCGTGCGAGAGCCAGTCCCGCAGGACGTCCCCGGCCTCACCGAGCTCTGGCGCGACCTGCGCGAGATCGGGGGCCGGGTCGACCGCGCGATCCCGGTCGTCAGCGAGGAGGGGGTCCGCAGCCGGCTCCGAGCGGTCGCCGACGATCCCGAGTCGCGGGCTCTGGTGGCGGTCGACGGTGACGTGGTGACCGGCATGGTGGTCCTGACATTCGCGGCGTACGCCCCGCTGTTCGAGCACAACGCCGTGCACGTCCACTACCTGCACGTGCGCGAGGGGTACCGCAGGCACGGCGTGGGCAAGGCCCTGCTTGCCGCGGCCACCGCGTACGCCGACGAGGTCGGCGCGGAGTTCGTGATCACCAGCGTGATGCCGCAGCTGCGCGAGACGAACCGGTTCTACGCCCGGCTCGGCTTCGGACCGATGGTGGTCCGCCGGTCGGTGCCGGTCAGCGTGCTGCGGCGGCGACTGTCCTCCTCGGGTGTCCCGTGCGGGGACGAGGCGGTGGCAAGACGCCGTACGTTGCGCCGGGTCCGGGCCGCGATGGCCCGCGTCGCGGACTGAGCGACCTCAACCCGCGCTGCGCCGCGGCCGGACCAGGCAGGTGATCCGCGCGGTGCAGACCAACCGCTCGGCGTCGTCGGTCACCGCCACCTGATAGGTGACCACGGTCGAGCCGAGGTGCAGCGGCGTCGCGGTGCCGGTGACCCGTCCCGACCGTACGGCGCGGTGATGGGTGCCGTTGATGTCCACTCCCACCGCGATGGCGTCCCGACCGGCGTGCAGTGCAGCACCGATCGAGCCGAGCGTCTCGACGAGGACCATCGACGCGCCGCCGTGCAGCAGCCCGTAGGGCTGGGTGTTGCCCTCGACCGGCATGGTGGCGACCAGTCGTTGCGGGGTCGCCTCGCTGAACTCGATGCCCATCCGCTCCACCAGGGTGCCCACACCGAGCTGTGACACGAACTCGAGGACCGCCACCGGGTCCTGGTCAGCTCCACCGGGCGGCTGGGCGGACGTCGCCGGGTCGGGCACGCGGGGTTCAGCCATGCAGGGAAGCCTAGGGAACGGCTGTCGGGCGGCCCGACTACCCTCGCGAGGGTGCCTTCGGACTCGCTCTCGGACACCGCCCCGCACGTCAACCGGCTGCTGCTCCTCGACGGGCACTCACTAGCCTACCGGGCGTTCTACGCCCTGCCGGTCGAGAACTTCTCCACGACCACCGGGCAGCCCACCAACGCGGTCTACGGCTTCACCTCGATGCTGATCAACGTGCTGCGCGACGAGGCGCCGACGCACGTGGCCGTCGCCTTCGACGTCTCCCGCAAGACGTTCCGGTCCGAGCTGTTCGCCGAGTACAAGGCCAACCGCACGACGAGCCCGAGCGAGTTCGCCGGTCAGGTGGACCTGATCAAGGAGGTGCTGACGGCGCTGCGCGTCCCCAGCATCGAGCTGGAGGGCTACGAGGCCGACGACCTGATCGCGACCGTGACCACGCGGGCGGAGCGCGAGGGCTTCGACGTGCTCATCTGCACCGGTGACCGGGACGCGCTGCAGCTGGTGTCCGGGCAGGTCACGGTGATCTACCCCCGCAAGGGGGTCTCGGACATGTGGCGGTTCACCCCGGAGACGATGGCGGAGAAGTACGGTCTCACCCCGGCGCAGTACCCCGACTTCGCGGCGTTGCGGGGCGACCCGAGCGACAACCTGCCGAACATCCCGAGCGTGGGCGAGAAGACCGCAACCAAGTGGATCGTCGAGTTCGGCTCGCTCGACTCGCTGGTCGAACGGGCCGACGAGGTGAAGGGCAAGGCGGGCGACGCGCTGCGGGCTCACCTGGCCCAGGTGATCCAGAACCGCCAGCTCACCGAGCTGGTGCGAGACGTGCCGATCGACGTCGAGCCTGGGGAGCTGGCCCGCGCCAACTGGGACCGCGAGGAGGTGCACCAGGTCTTCGACGCACTCGAGTTCCGGGTGCTGCGCGACCGGCTCTACAGCACGCTGGAGACCGCCGAGCCGGAGGCCGACGAGGGCTTCGACGTCACGGCGCGGGCACTCGGATCGGGCGAGGTCGCGCGCTGGCTGGACAAACACGCGCGCTCCGGCGAGCGGGTCGGGCTGCACGTGTCCGGCTACTGGGGCGGCGGAACCGGTGACGTCACGCGGCTGGCCCTCGCCACCACGGCGGGCGAGGGGGGCTGGTTCGAGCCGCAGGACCTCGACGAGGACGACGAGCAGGCGGTTGCCGGCTGGTTGGCCGACCCCGCCGTACCGAAGGCCGTGCACGACGTCAACGGACCGCTGCTCGCGCTGTCCGCGCGGGGCTGGACGTTGTCCGGCCTGACCAACGACACCGCCCTGTCGGCCTACCTGGCGATGCCGGACCAGCGCTCCTACGACCTGGCCGACCTCGCCTTGCGCTACCTGCGACGTGAGCTGCGGGTGGAAGGCGGCAACGAGGGCCAGCTCTCGTTCGACGGTGCCGACGAGGCGGCGGTCGGCGAGGCCGATGTGGTGCGCGCGCGGGCTGTGCTCGAGCTGGCCGACCGGCTCGACACCGAGCTCGAGGCGAAGGAGTCGACGACGCTGCTTCGCGACGTCGAGCTGCCGCTCATCGACGTACTCGCGCAGATGGAGCGCACCGGGATCGCGGCCGACACCGACCGGCTCGGCGAGCTCGAGGCGCGCTTCGGCGGCGCGGTCAAGGCGGCCGCCGACGAGGCCTACGCCGTGATCGGCAAGGAGATGAACCTCGGCTCGCCCAAGCAGCTGCAGGTCGTGCTGTTCGACGAGCTGGGCATGCCCAAGACCAAGCGGACCAAGACTGGCTACACCACCGACGCCGACGCGCTGCAGGCGCTGTTCGTCCAGACCGAGCACCCGTTCCTCGCGGCGCTGCTGGCCCACCGCGACGCGACCCGGCTCAAGATCACCGTCGACGGGCTGCTCAAGACGGTGGCCGATGACGGGCGCATCCACACGACGTTCAACCAGATGATCGCGGCCACCGGGCGGCTGTCCTCGACCGAGCCCAACCTGCAGAACATCCCCAACCGCACCGAGGAGGGCCGCCAGATCCGGGAGGCGTTCGTCGTCGGTCCCGGCTACGAGTCGCTGATGACCGCAGACTACAGCCAGATCGAGATGCGGATCATGGCGCACCTGTCCGAGGACGCCGGCCTGATCGAGGCGTTCGCCTCCGGTGAGGACCTGCATGCGTTCACTGCATCCCGGGTGTTCTCGGTCGAGCCCGAGTCGGTCAGCCACCAGCAGCGGGCCAAGATCAAGGCGATGAGCTACGGGCTCGCCTACGGCCTGTCGGCGTACGGCCTCTCGCGCCAGCTCGGCATCCCGCCCGAGGAGGCGCGCGGGCTGATGGAAGAGTACTTCCTGCGCTTCGGCGGGGTGCGCGACTACCTGCGCGACGTCGTAGACGAGGCTCGCCGTTCCGGCTTCACCGAGACGATCATGGGTCGCCGTCGCTACCTTCCGGACCTCACCAGCGACAATCGCCAGCGCCGCGAGATGGCCGAGCGGATGGCCTTGAACGCACCGATCCAGGGCTCGGCCGCCGACATCATCAAGGTCGCCATGCTCGGCGTCGACCGGGCGCTGACGGCCGAGGGGCTGCGCTCGCGGATGCTGCTGCAGGTGCACGACGAGCTGGTGCTCGAGGTGGCCGCCGGCGAGCGCGACGTGGTGGAGGCGCTGGTACGCCGGGAGATGGGTGCCGCCTGCGAGCTCTCGGTCGACCTGGACGTCTCGGTCGGGTACGGCCGGAGCTGGCTGGACGCCGGGCACTGAGCCGCACGCGCCCTTCGCACCAGGGTTTCGCGGACAGCAGGTGACCCTCCAGTTACGGTGCGCCGAACCTTTTGGGCTGTTTGCGCGAATGGGTTCCCTGCCTGCGGGAGGCGGCTTACGGTCGGATCTCGTGGTCCACGGCGCCGGAGGGGGGCTCGGACATGTCGGTGAGACGCGTCGTCGCGCACGCAGTTGTCGTCACGTGCGCGCTCGCCGGCCTCGGCGGCTCGGTGGCCGCCGCGAGCCACGACTCCGCTCCCGCCCGCGTCGCCGCCCACACCTCGTCGGGTGACGGGGTCAGCCCGACCGAGCGTCCGACCCACCCGCCGGCCGTCGACCTGGGGGCGGTCGACGGCGGCGCCCCGCGGCACCTCCCGCTGCCGCCCGGTCCCGGCCGGCGCGGGCCCGGTGGCGAGATGGCAGCCGTGCAGCTCGACGCGCTCGGGATCCCCGTGCGGGTGCTCCAGGCCTATCACTCCGCAGCCCAGAGCGAGGCCTACGCCGACCCGTCATGTCACCTGGACTGGACCCTGCTGGCGGCCATCGGGCGGGTCGAGAGCGACCACGCGCACCTCGGCGCGGTGCGAACCAACGGCACCGCCGTACCGAGGATCCTCGGACCGGTCCTCTCCGGCGCCAACGGGTTCGCCGCCATCAGCGACACCGACAACGGGCGGCTGGACGGCAACCGCGCCTGGGACCGCGCGGTTGGTCCGATGCAGTTCATCCCCGGTTCCTGGGCGCTGCACGGCAAGGACGGCAACGGCGACGGCCGGGCCGACCCGCAGAACGTCGACGACGCGGCTCTCGCCACGGCCGACTACCTCTGCAGCGGGTACCGCGACCTGACCCGGCCGAAGGACCTGCGCTGGGCCATCCACGGCTACAACCAGTCGTGGGCCTACGTGCGGGCGGTGCTGGCCTGGGCCAAGGCGTACGGCGCGCACGTGTCGGTGATCCCCGACGCCGGGCCCGGCAAGCGCAAGCACCACCGCAACGGCCGTGCCGACCGGAGCCGCGGGACCACCAGGACCGGTGGCGATCGCTCGTCGACGCCGGCACCGGTTCCGGCCACACCGACGCCCACACCGACGGCCGTCGACCGGTCCACGGCGACGCCGACGGAGACCGGAGGGTCGACTCCCTCACCGACGCAGACCACGAGCGACTGCCCTAGCGCGACGGCGAGCCCGGACCCGACGGTCACCCCGGACCCGAGGTCGAGCGACTGCCCGACCCCGACGGCGACCGTTGGCACGCTGTCGGCGACCACCTTCGCCGCGCCGACCCTCACACCGAGCCCGTCCGGCTGAGCGGACCGGGTGCACGTCCGGAGGTCTTCGCCCCAGGCATCTGAGCGACCGACGGGTCAGTCGAGCTCGCACACGAACACCGCGGTCCCGGGCAGCAGCCGGCCGCGCAACGGGCTCCAGCCGCCCCACGTCGTGTCGAGGTCGTCCGGCCACTCCGGCTCGACCAGGTCGACCAGCCGGAAGCCGGCTGCCGTGAGCTCTCGCACCTGGTCACCGAGAGTCCGGTGGTGCTCGACGTACGTCGCGATGCCCTCGTCGTCCTGCTCGACGTAGGGCGTCCGGTCGAAGTAGGAGTACTCCGCGACCAGCCCGGCCTCGGTCGGATCGTCGGGGAAGCACCAGCGGAACGGGTGGCTCACCGAGAACACCCAGCGCCCGCCGGGCCGCAGCACCCGGGCGACCTCGGAGTGGACCGCGCCCGCGTCGGCGACGAACGGCAGCGCGCCGTGCGCCGAGCAGGCCAGGTCGAAGACGCCGTCGGCGAAGGGCAAGTGCGCGGCGTCGGCCTGCACGGACGGGACGACGAGGCCGGTCACCTCGTCCAGCGCCCGCGCAGCGTCGAGCATGCCCGCGGACAGGTCCAGCGCCACCGGGTGTGCACCTCGCCCGGCCAACCAGCGCGAGCACTGAGCCGCACCGGCTCCGACCTCGAGGACCAGGCGGCCGGCCACGGCACCGAGCAGTGCCGCGTCGGTCTCGTCGAGTCCCTCCGGACCCCAGACGAACCGCGCCGGGCCGAGGAAGGAGCCGTGCTCGGCCAGGTAGTCGCCGACCTGGCTGTCCCACCAGCCCCGGCTGGCGCGGACCGACTCCACCGGGTCGGTCGGGCGGCGGGTCACCCGCTCGACACCCTCCTCGGCAGCCACCCGGCGATCCTGCCTGATCCCGACACCGCCCGGGCGGCCGCCCGGCTGTGGCTGCGAGGATCGCTCGGTGCCGGACTCCCGACTGCGCCAGGTGTTCGGAGCGTCGGTGTCGCCGCTCGGCGGCGGCTACAGCGGCGAGACGTTCCGCGCCGAGATCGACGGCGACGACGTGGTCGTCCGGATCTACGGGCGCCGGCCGGACCGGGCGGCCGTCGACGTCGGGGTGCTGCGGCGCGTGCGAGGGGTGGTCCCGGTGCCCGCCGTGCTGGATGCCCAGGTCACCGGCGCGAGGGACCTCCCGCCGTACGTCGTCACGTCCTGGCTGCCGGGGGAGCGACTCGAGGACGTGCTCACCGAGGTCGGCGAGCAGACCGCGGCCGAGCTCGGCCGCGCAGTCGGTGCAACTCTGCTCGCGCTGTCGACGGTCAGGTTCGACCGGCCGGGTGAGCTGCGCGGCACCGACCTCGCCGTGGCGCCGTTCGACCTCGGCTCGCTGGCCGACTGGGTGGGCGGGCACCTGGACCGGCCCTGGTTCGCAGCGCTGGGCGCGGAGCAGACCGGCGACCTGCTGGCCCTCGCCCGCGGCGTCCAGCCGCTGCTCGACTCGGTCGCCCACGAGTCCACGTTGGTGCACAGCGACGTCAACCCCAAGAACCTGCTGGTCGACAGGGAACGCGCGGTGGTCACCGGCCTGCTCGACTGGGAGTTCGCCTACTCCGGGTCCAGGCTGGCGGACCTGGGCAACCTGATGCGCTTCCCGGACCATCCGGCCGAGCCGGCGGGGCAGGCAGCCTTCGTCGGGGGTGCGCTCGAGGTCGCCGCTCGTGACCTGCCGCCGGGGTGGCCCGACCTGGCCCGGGCGCTCGACCTCCTCGCCCTGGTCGACCTGGCCGCCCGCGACGTCGCCAACCCGGTCGTCGACGCGGCTCGCGACCTGCTGCTGGAAACGCTCCGAAGCGGGAGCCTGGCGGCTGGGCGGCCGGACCCCCTGCGTTGACCGCTGATCGTCACCGCGCGTACGCTGTGCGCTGCGCCTAGGGCTTGCGCGTCCTCAGACGGAGCAGGCTCGCGCTCGAATGTCCGACATCCCCCGCTTCATGCCGCAGGGAACCTCATGCCGCAGGGATCCAGGGTGTCCCGGCACGTCGAAACGGGCCCTCTGCGCGACGACGTACCACCCCATATGTCCGCATCGGAGCCCCTACCCACATGACGGCAAGCAGCATCGACGCCCCGACCTCGCAGACCCCTCAGGTCGCCGTGAACGACGTCGGGAGCGAGCAGGACTTCCTCGACGCGATCGACCAGACGATCAAGTACTTCAACGACGGCGACATCGTCGAGGGAGTCATCGTCAAGGTGGACCGCGACGAGGTCCTGCTCGACATCGGCTACAAGACCGAGGGCGTCATCCCCTCGCGCGAGCTGTCGATCAAGCACGACGTCGACCCCAACGAGGTCGTCAAGGTCGGCGACGAGGTAGAAGCCCTGGTCCTCCAGAAGGAGGACAAGGAAGGGCGGCTGATCCTCTCCAAGAAGCGCGCACAGTACGAGCGCGCCTGGGGCACGATCGAGGCCAAGAAGGAAGCCGACGAGGTCGTCACCGGCA
>JAVEDG010000133.1 GCA_030841245.1 Actinomycetota bacterium | reverse complement strand
CGGCGTCCTGGTGCTCACCGAGGACGTCCTGGACCTCCTTGAGTCGCCGCTCCAGGCGACGGGCCGGCTTGCCGTAGACGTCGACCAGTGCATCTGCCAGGTAGCGCGTGTTCTTGGCCGCGATGCGGGCCTTGTGCAATGCCTCCGGCGGCGAACCGGGGCGGCGGGCCCGCGACGCCCGCTGTGCCAGTCGCCGCCACGAGGTCCGCAGCACGGCCGGCAGCACCTCTTCGCAGGGGCTGTCGGCCGCGTCCATGGTTCGAGGATGCGCGGCCCCGTCCACCAGCGCGGCCAGGAGCACGACGTACCGCTCGCCGGACAACATCGCCTCGACCGGCCCCCCGGCCGCCGCTGCGTCGTCCTCGAGCATCGCCATGAGCCGCGCCTCGGCCCGGTCCATGACGACCTCGGGGCCGAGCTGGTCGAACGCGTCACGCAGCCGCTCGGCCACCACCTCGTTCTCGCGGCCCGCCGAGAGGGTCTGGCCCAGCCAGCGCAGCTCGTCGGCCAGCTGCCGGCTCCACTGCTCGTCGAGCAGCCCGCCGAACGACCGCAGGGCACTTCGCACCCGTCGCGCGCTGACCCGCATCTGGTGCAACGCGTCCGGGGTCCCCAGGCGCACCCCGACATCGTGCGCGATCAGCTGGCGCACGTGGCGGCGCAGGGTCGCGGCGATCAGCGCACGGACCGGGTCCCGCGGGCCCGGCCGGACGGGCGCCGGTGGGTCCGGCGCCGACGTCGCCTGTGTCCCGAGGGCTCGCACCACCTTGGGCTGGAACTCCCCTGCGACCGCGCCCGCCTGTCGCAACGCGGCACCGACGTGGTCGAGCACCACGGAACCGCCGCCGCGGTCCTCCACCTCGATCTCGCGGAACCGGGCCGCGCGATGGTCGTGGGTGAGCGCGTCGACCTGGTCGTCGACGAGCTCGGCGAGCAGGGCACCGTCGGCTGCGAGCAGGTCGCGAGTGGTGCGGCGGGTGCGCAGCGTCGCCTGCGGCTGCAAGGGTTCACCACGCAGGTACGCCGTGACCAGCCCGCGTAACCGCGGCGGCAGGACATCGGGAGATCCCTCCTCCAGGATCTCTTCGCGCACCCCGCCTCCAGCGCCTGGCACGGGCAGCTTGAGGTGCCATCCGTCGTCATCACCGCCACTGCGATGCCGCAGTGTGATGCCCTCGCGTGCCAGCCGGAGGTCGCACGTGTCGTGGTAGACCGCCGTCAGGGTGAGGTGTCGCGGAGCAGACACGATCCCCACGGGACCGTGCGGGTCCGCCAGGTCCGGCACCTCGAACTCGGGGTGCACCCGGAACTTGTCCTCGATCTCGATCACGTCGCGACTCCCCCGCCAGTGTCGCCGAGACTTCCCCTGTCGGAGGAGAAGAGCCGCTGGTAGTCCGTGCTCGTCACGCCGTCGTCGGCACCCGGCGTCCGGTGCCACCGCGCATCGGCGTCGAGCATCCAGCAGTCGACGTCGGGGCGCCACGCCCGATGCAGGATCAGGTCGAGGCGGTCCCTGCTGACCACGTCGTCGACGCGGACCAGTGCCTCGACCCTGCGGTCCAGGTTGCGTTCCATCAGGTCGGCGCTGCCGATCCAGAACTGCGGGTCGCCGTCGTTCGCGAACCGGTAGACCCGGGAGTGCTCCAGGAACCGCCCCAGGATGCTGCGCACCCGGATCCCTTCCGAGAGCCCGGGCACTCCTGGCCGCAGCACACACATCCCCCGCACCAGCAGGTCGATCGGCACTCCCGCCCGCGCCGCCAGATAGAGCTCGTCCGCCAGGGCGGTGTCGACGAGACTGTTCGTCTTGATCGAGATGCCGCTCGGCCGGCCCTGCAGCGCGTTGCGGGCTTCGGCACGGATCAGGTCGCGCAGCCCGGGGCGCAGGGTGTCCGGCGCGACCAGCAGCGAGTCGAAGTCACGGTGGCGCGTGTAGCCGGACAGGTGGTTGAAGAGGTCGGCGACGTCTGCGCCGATGACCGGGTCGACCGTGAGGAGGCCGATGTCCTCGTAGACGCGCGCGGTCTTCGGGTTGTAGTTGCCGGTCCCGACGTGCACGTATCTCCGCAGCCCGACGTCGGGTTCGGACCGGACGACCAACGCCAGCTTGCAGTGGGTCTTCAGGCCGACCAGACCGTAGACGACGTGACAGCCCGCCTGCTCGAGCTGGCGGGCCCACCGGATGTTGGCCTGCTCGTCGAACCGGGCCTTGATCTCGACGACGACGAGGACCTGCTTGCCTGCTGTGGCGGCATCCACCAACGCGTCGACGATGGGGGACTCGCCGCTGGTGCGGTACAGGGTCAGCTTGATGGCGTGGGTGTCGGGATCGGTCGCTGCCTGCTCGATGAAAGCCTGGACGCTGGCGGCGAACGAGTCGTAGGGATGGTGCAGCAGGATGTCGCCGCGGCGCATCGCGGCGAAGACGTCGGCAGGTCCGTCGGCGGGTCGCAGCGACTCCGGCGGCTCCGGCACCATGGCCGGGTACCGGAGGTCGGGTCGCTCCAGGTCCGCGATCGACCACAGCGCAGCAAGATCCAGCTGAGCCGGCGTCCGGTAGACCTCCTGGTCGCTGATCTCCAGCTCGCGGACCAGCAGCTCGAGCACGCGGTCACTCATCGACTCCTCGACCTCGAGACGCACCGGCGTGCCGAACCGGCGCCGCGACAGCTCTCGTTCCAACGCCTGGAGCAGGTTGTCGACGTCGTCGTCGACCTCGAGGTCCTCGTTGCGCGTGACCCGGAAGCTCGACGTCTCGAGCACTTCCACGCCCGGGAAGAGATCGGGCAGGTGAGCGGCGATCACTTCCTCGACAGCTACGAACCTCGTCCCCGACTCGTCGGTAGTGAGGAAGCGCGGCAGGAGCGGGGGAACCTTGACTCGCGCGAAGTGCTCACTCCCGGTGACAGCGTCCCGGACCACCACGGCGAGGTTGAGCTAGAGGCCGGTGATGTAGGGTAACGGGTGGGCCGGGTCGACGGCGAGCGGCGTCAGCACGGGTGAGATCCGTTCGACGAAGACCCCGCGCATCCGCTTCGCCTCGAGCTCGTCGAGATCCGCCCAGCGCAGCAGGGCGATGCCCGAGTCCTGCAGGGCGGGGCGCAGCGTCCCGACGAAGAGGTCGGCATGCCGCGTCGCCAGCTCATGAGCCGTCACCGCCACCCGCGCGAGCCGGTCCCGCGGCGTGTCACCGGTGGGGCTTGGCGTCGTGATTCCGGCGGCCACCCGTCGGCGCAGTGTCGCGACGCGGACCATGAAGAACTCGTCGAGGTTTCGGG
>JAVEDG010000083.1 GCA_030841245.1 Actinomycetota bacterium | reverse complement strand
GCCGAGAAGGGACGCGATCCGGGCGCGCAGCGGCTGGTCGAAGTCGACGACGGCGCTGAACGACTCCTCGACGGGCTGCGCCCCGGCTGCGTGCGCGACCTCCTCGACCACGGCTCGCACGACCGCCTCGTCGGGGCCTCGCGCGTCCAACCAGGCCGTCACGAGCGACGCGATCGCGTTGGTGCCGCCGGGCAGGACCCGCAGCCGCCCGATGGTGGCCAGGCCGCCCAGGCGCTCGGCCGACGCGCGCGCCGCCATGAGCGCGGCCGCGAGCGAGAGCGTGGGGTCCCGCCGGTCGGCGAGCCGGGTGGTGCCCGCGTGGTTGGCCTCACCGGCGAGGTCGAGGCGCCACCTCCCGTGCGGCCAGATGGCAGTCGCCACGCCGACCGCGGCGCCGAGGTCGACCAGCCCGCGGCCCTGCTCGACGTGCAGCTCGACGTAGGTCGCGACGCGCGCCAGCGCGGCCCCGTCGCGGCCGAACTGCTCGGGCCTGGCCCCCATGTCACGTGCCGCCTCGGCCATGCTCACCCCGTCGGGGTCGACCAGCGCCCGGGCCCGGTCGGGAGCCAGGGCGCCGGTCAGCAGCCGTGAGCCGGCACAGGCCACGCCGAACCGCGCGCCCTCCTCGTCGCCGAAGCTCGCCACGCCGATCGGGCGGCGCGGTTGCACTCCTCGAGCGCGCAGCTCGTCGACCGCGGCGAAGGCCGACACGACGCCGAGCGGACCGTCGTACGCCCCGCCGTCCGGCACCGAGTCGAGGTGACTGCCCGTGACCACACCGGGCCCCTGCCGGTCCGGGTCTCCCCACCAGGCCCACTGGTTGCCGTTGCGGTCCTCGGTCAGGTCCAGCCCGCGGTCGACGGCCGCCGACGCGAACCACTCGCGGCAGGTCCGGTCCGCGGCGGTCCACGCGAACCGGCGGTAGCCACCACTCCCGGCGTCGCGCCCGACCGGGCGCAGTTGCTCCCACATCCGGTCGAACGACCCCGGTCCGCTCACCAAGTCGCTCATCGGCGCCGACCCTAGACTGCGCCGGTGCCAACGGTCAGGATCGGCATCTCGGGGTGGACCTACCCGCCGTGGCGCGGGGTCTTCTACCCGCCCGGGCTGGCGCATCGCAAGGAGCTCGCGTACGCCGCCGGGCAGCTGAGCTCGATCGAGGTCAACGGCTCGTTCTACGCGTTGCAGCGACCCGAGAGCTACCAGAGCTGGCGGGCCGAGACACCGGAGGACTTCGTCTTCTCCGTCAAGGCCGGCCGGTTCATCACCCACATGAAGAAGCTGCGTGAGGTCGAAGTGCCGGTCGCGACGTTCCTTGCGTCCGGGCTGTTGGCCCTCGGTCCCAAGCTCGGGCCGATCCTCTGGCAGCTGCCGCCGAACCTGGGTTTCGACGAGAGGCGGATGGACGACTTCTTCGCACTGCTTCCGACCAGCACCGTCGCCGCGGCCGCCATGGCCGCCGGGCACGACGAGCGGATCGAGGGACGGGCGTTCACGACGACCGATGCCGACCGACCCGTGCTGCACGCCGTCGAGGTCAGGCACGACACGTTCACCTCGGCGCGCTTCCTGGAGACCGCGAGGCGCCACGGCATCGCCGTGGTGACCGCCGACACGGCCGGGAAGTGGCCGGTGATCGAGGAGGCGACCGCACCGTTCCGCTACGTGCGGCTGCACGGCGACCGGGAGCTCTACGTCAGTGGGTACGACGACGCGGCCCTGGACCGCTGGGCGGAGAAGGTGCGCGCCTGGAGCGAGTCGGGCGACGTCTACGTGTACTTCGACAACGACGCCAAGGTGCGTGCGCCGGTCGATGCAATGGGTCTCATGCAGCGGCTCGGGGTCTCACCCGGCGGCTGACCGTCACGGCTCCGCGACGGGTTGGGCCAGGTCGACGCACTCGATGTCGCGTGCCGACCCCGGCTCCGACCGGGGCGCCCTGTTGCGCGAGGTGGCCAGCACCGACCCCGCCAGCACCAGCACGAAGCCGACGGCGGTGGCGACGCCGAAGCTCTCGTTGAGCACAACGACCCCGAGCAGCAGGGCCACGGCCGGGTTGACGTAGGTGATCACGGTGGAACGGGCCGGGCCGACCTCTGCGATCAGCTCGAAGAATACGAGGAACGCGATCGCCGTGCAGATCACGGCGAGCCCGAGCACCGAGAGCACGACCTTCCCCGACGGCCAGCGCGACGGCGCCTCGGCAATGCCCGCCGGCAGGTAGGCGAGAGCTGCCACGCTCAGGGACACGGCGATGACGCCGAGCCCGGGCAGGTCGGAGAGGTGACGGGACAGGACGAGCGGACCCACGGCGTAGGCGACGGCCACCAGTGCCAGCGCCACGACCGAGAGAACGTCGCCGCTGCCGACCTCGAAGCCGACCAGCGCCGCGACCCCGGCGAGCCCGACCAACAGTCCGAGGAGGCGGCGGGCGTCGAGTCGGTCGGAGTCGGGCCCGAAGCGGACCAGCACGGCGCTGACCATCGGGACGGCCGCGAGCAGCAGGCCGGTCAGCGAGCTGGACAGCCGCTGCTCGGCGTGCCCGAGGAGCAGCCACGGCAGGCAGATCTCCACCGCGGCGAAGACGAGCAGCGGTCGCCAGCGGGAGAGCAGCGGGAGCACCTGACCGCGGGCCAACGCGATCGGCAGCAGCAGCGCGGCACCCACTGCGGTCCGCCCGAGGACCAGGGTGGCGGGCGACAGCTCGTCGACGGCGACCTTGATCAGCAGGTAGGGGATGCCCCAGATCACGCACATCGCCGCGAACAGCATCCACCCACGCCGGGTCATCGCAGGCCCACCTCATCGGTCGTCGGTCGTCGGGCGGCCCCGCCCGGCGTCAGTAGCAATGATGTCCGACGCCACTGACATTCCCGCACCCGACTCGGCCCTGCCGGGCCGGCCTGCTCAGTGGCGGGCGCGTACCGCT
>JAVEDG010000082.1 GCA_030841245.1 Actinomycetota bacterium | reverse complement strand
GCACAGCGCCCGGGCCGAGGCCGAGGCGGCCGCGGTCCGAGACCACCTCACCAGCCTGGCGAACCGGCGGGGACTTGCCATGCTCGGCGGTCAGATCGTCGAGACGTCACGTCGGCAGGGTGATGCGGTGCACTGCATCTTCATCGACATCGACGGGCTCAAGGCGGTCAACGACGCGGCCGGTCACTCCGCCGGCGACGAAGTGATCATCGCTGTGGCCGAGGCGCTGCGCGGCGCCACCCGCGCCACTGACGTGGTCGCCCGCTGGGGCGGTGACGAGTTCTGCGTCGTGGGCCCCGGCCCGGGGATGTCGCCGCTCGAGCTGGAGCGGCGCATCCGGGACCACGTGAGAGCCGGGACCCTCCCGGTGGCCGAGACGGTCTGGCCGGTCCGGGTCAGCGCCGGCGGCGCGATGCTGGCGCCGTGGGACTCGGGGTCGCTCGACAGCCTGTTGAGCAAGGCGGACCAGGAGATGTACCTGCGCCGCTCACTGCGCCGCGAGAACCCGCTGCCGTCGCGCAAGCCGGCCTCGACGGACCCGGCCTCCACGGACTGAGTGGCGCGCCGTCCCGGCCCCGTGATCGGTTCGGCTGGTAGGCCCTCGCCCGTCCGCCCACCGGCGTACTCGGTGCCTCTTCGAGCCCGCGTCCGGTAGGGTGGAGGTGTGCGTACCGGACTGCTCCTTACCGGGCCGCGCTGACCACCAGCACCACGTCAGCGCGGCGACCCCTCCTGTGCGAGGGGTCTTTTCATGTCCGGAACCAGACGAGCAAGGAAGGGGCAGGCCCGCCATGAGCGACACCGCCCGACCCGAGGCGGCTCCCGACGGCACCACATCAGCCGCCGGTGGCGAGCCCTACCGCTACGGCGCCGCGATGGCCGCCGAGATCGAGGCCCGTTGGCAGGAGCGGTGGCAGGCCGAAGGCACGTTCCTGGCCCCGAACCCGTCCGGCCCCCTGGGCGACCCCGAGCGCGTGGCGGCTCGACCGAAGAAGTACGTGCTGGACATGTTCCCGTACCCCTCTGGCATCGGCCTGCACGTCGGTCACCCGCTGGGCTACATCGCAACGGACGTGTTCGGCCGCTACAAGCGGATGACGGGGCACAACGTGCTGCACGCCCTCGGTTACGACGCGTTCGGGCTGCCGGCCGAGCAGTACGCAGTCCAGACCGGGCAGCACCCGCGCGTCACCACAGAGGCCAACATCGAGACGATGCGCCGCCAACTGCGCCGGCTGGGGCTGGCGCACGACCCGCGCCGGAGCGTCGCGACGACCGACGTCGAGTTCTACCGGTGGACGCAGTGGATCTTTCTGCAGGTCTACAACTCCTGGTACGACGAGCAGGCCGGCCGGGCCCGGCCGGTCGAGGAGCTGGCCGAGGAGTTCGCCGACGGCCGCCGTTCCCTGCCCGCCGGAGCGCAATGGTCCGAGCTGGACGAGATCGCCCGTCGGCAGGTGATCGACTCGCACCGGCTGGCTTACCTGGACGTGGCACCGGTCAACTGGTGCCCGGGCCTGGGCACGGTGCTGGCCAACGAGGAGGTCACGGCCGACGGTCGCTCGGACCGCGGGAACTTCCCGGTGTTCAAGCGCAACCTGCGGCAGTGGAAGATGCGCATCACGGCCTACGCCGACCGCTTGCTGGCCGACCTGGACCATCTGGACTGGCCCGAGCCGATCAAGCTGATGCAGCGCAACTGGATCGGCCGCTCCGAAGGTGCGCGAGTCTCGTTCCCGAGCGAGGCCGGCGTCATCGAGGTGTTCACCACTCGGCCGGACACGCTGTTCGGTGCCACGTTCATGGTGCTGGCACCCGAGCACCCGATGGTCGACGACCTGGCCTCGGGTGCATGGCCCCCCGGGACGCCGGACTCGTGGACCGAGGGCCGGGCGACGCCGCGTGACGCCGTGCAGGCCTACCGCGACGAGGTGGCGCTGAAGACCGAGCTGGAGCGCCAGACGGAGGGCCGGGAGAAGACCGGCGTGTTCACCGGGGCCTATGCCGCCAACCCGGTCAACGGCGACGCGATGCCCGTGTTCGTCGCCGACTACGTGCTGATGGGCTACGGCACCGGCGCGATCATGGCTGTGCCCGGCCAGGACGAGCGCGACTGGGAGTTCGCGACCCGGTTCGGCCTGCCGATCATCCGCACCGTCGCGCCCCCCGAGGGCTGGGAGGGCGAGGCCTACGTCGGTGAGGGGCCGGCGATCAACTCGGCCAACGACGACATCTCGCTGGACGGCCTGGGCGTGGCGGAAGCCAAGGCGGCCATCACCGACTGGCTGGAGGCGCAGGGGACGGGCGTTCGCACCGTCACCTACAAGCTGCGCGACTGGCTGTTCAGCAGGCAGCGCTATTGGGGCGAGCCGTTCCCGATCGTCTACGACGAGCACGGCCTGCCGGTGCCGCTGCCCGAGTCGATGCTGCCGGTGGAGCTGCCCGAGATCGACGACTACGCGCCGCGGGTCCTGGCCGAGGACGACGTGACCAGCGAGCCGGAGCCGCCGCTGGCTCGCCACACCGAGTGGGTCGAGGTGACGCTGGACCTGGGCGACGGGCCCCGGCCCTACCGGCGCGAGACCAACACCATGCCGCAGTGGGCCGGCTCGTGCTGGTACGAGCTGCGCTACCTGGACCCGACCAACTCGCAGCGGTTCGTCGACCCCGAGGTCGAGCGCTACTGGATGGGACCGGAGCACGATGGCGACACCGGGGGAGTCGATCTGTACGTCGGCGGTGTCGAGCACGCCGTCCTGCACCTGCTGTACGCGCGGTTCTGGCACAAGGTGCTGTTCGACCTGGGCCAGCTGTCCAGCCGCGAGCCGTTCCGGCGGTTGTACAACCAGGGCTACATCCAGGCGTACGCCTACTCGAAGGACAGCGGTGCCTACGTGCCGGCCGAGGAGGTCGTCGACCACGGCGACGGCAGCTACGAATGGAACGGCAGTCCGGTCAACCGCGAGTACGGGAAGATGGGCAAGAGCCTGAAGAACATGGTGACGCCCGACGAGATGTGCGAAACCTACGGTGCCGACACGTTCCGCCTGTACGAGATGTCGATGGGTCCGCTGGACGTCTCCCGCCCCTGGGAGACGCGTGCCGTCGTCGGCTCCCAGCGCTTCCTGCAGCGGGTGTGGCGCAACGTGGTCGACGAGTCGACCGGGGACCTGCGGGTGACCGAGGAGGCCGCCGACGAGCCGACCCGCCGCCTGCTGCACCGCACCATCGACGCCGTACGTCGTGATATGGAGGACATGCACTTCAACACCGCGATCGCCCGGCTGACGGAGCTGAACAACCACCTGGTGAAGTCGGGCACGACACCGCGGGAGGTCGCCGAGCCGCTGGTGCTGATGATCGCGCCGCTGACGCCGCACGTCGCCGAGGAGCTGTGGGCCCGCCTGGGGCACGACGAGACGCTGGCGTTCCTCCCGTTCCCCTCGCCCGACGCGGCGCTGCTGGTCGAGGAGTCGGTGACCTGCGTGCTGCAGGTGGCCGGCAAGGTCCGGGACCGCATCGACGTGCCGCCGTCGATCGGGGAGGACGAGCTGAGGGAGCTGGCCCTGGCCTCGGACAAGGTCGTCGCCGCGCTGAACGGGCGGCCGGTGAGAACCGTCGTGGTGCGCCCGCCCAAGCTGGTCAACGTCGTGCCGTCATGAGGCGATCGGTGCGGTGCTTCACGCCGGCGCCCGGCGCACGTCCGCGGGGATAGCGTGTCGGTCATGACGGGCCGAACCGCGATCGTGACCGACTCCACGGCGTACCTGCCTGCGTCGGTCGTGGCCGAGCACGCCATCCGCGTCGTGCCGCTGCAGGTCGTGATCGGTGGAAGGTCCTATGCCGAGGGCGTGGACGCGAAGTCATCCGACGTTGCCCAAGCGTTGCGGGCATGGGTGCCCGTCTCGACCTCACGCCCCGGACCGGCTGCCTTCCTCGACACCTACGAGCAGCTCGCCGACGACGGCGCCGACGCGATCGTGTCGGTGCACCTCTCCGCCGAGATGTCGGGCACCTTCGAGTCCGCAGTGCTGGCGGCGCGTGACTCGCCCGTGCCCGTGCGCGTCGTCGACTCCCGCTCGATGGGCATGGGCATGGGTTACGCCGTGGTGACCGCGTCGCGGGTCGCGGCGGGCGGGGCCGGCCCCGACGAGGTCGCCGCCGCCGCGGAGAAGAGGGCGGCCGCGACGACCGCCGTCTTCTACGTCGACACCCTGGAGTACCTGCGCCGTGGGGGCAGGATCGGGGCCGGCGCTGCGCTGCTGGGGTCGGCGCTCGCGGTCAAGCCGCTGCTGCACCTGGTGGACGGCCGGATCGAGCCGCTGGAGAAGGTGCGCACGGCCACCCGGGCGATCGCGCGCATGGAAGAGCTCGCGGTCGGGCACGCCGGCGACGCGGAGGTCGATGTCGCGGTCCACCACCTGGCCAACCCGGACCGGGCCGAGTCGCTCGCGGAGCGGATGCGGGCGCGGCTGCCGCACCTCGGACACCTGCACGTCAGCGAGGTGGGAGCCGTGGTCGGCGCGCACGTCGGCCCCGGGATGCTCGCCGTCGTCGTCGCGCCGCGATGACGAAGACGCCGTGACCTGGGTCGAGGCGGCCCTGGCCCTGGTCTGCGGCTACCTGATCGGCTCCTTGTCCACCGCGTCCCTGCTGGCCCGGGCGCGGGGGCTCGACCTGCGCTCGATGGGGTCGGGCAACCCCGGCGCGACGAACGTCGGGCGCGTCATGGGCGTCCGCTGGGGCGTGCTCGTTGCGCTGGTCGACGTGACCAAGGGGTTCGCGGTGGCCCTGCTGTTCACCCTGGTGTGGGAGCCGGCCGGGTTGCTCGCCGGGGCCGCCGCGGTCCTCGGCCACGTCTCCTCGCCGTTCCTGCGCGGCCGTGGCGGGAAGGGGGTGGCCACGGCTCTCGGGGCGGTCCTGGCCGTCGAGCCGCTGTGGGCGGTCGCCGCAATCGTCGTCTTCGTCGCCGTCTTCCTGGTGTTCCGATGGGTGGCCCTGTCGTCGATGTCGAGCGCACTGGCGCTCTCGGTCCTGGCACTGGTCAGCACCGTGGGCGTCGCACAGCGCGTGTGGGCGTTGGTGCTGACCGCCGTCATCCTGACGCGGCACCGGACCAACGTGGTGTCCCGATGGCGGGCCTGGCGGGTCTACCGCTGAACCGTCCGTCCACAGGCCTCGGCCCGTCCACGGATCGGTGCGGAGGCCCGGGTGGGGGGTCACTTCCTCCCTAGCGTCGAACGGTGAGCCAACACCGCGCTGCCCGTGAGCGCTCGCTCGACGAGGTGACCCGCACCCGGCTCGAGAGCGTACTGCGCCCCGACGACTCGTCGGGCTGGGTGCCGACCGGACCTGGCGCCGGCGACGACGTGCGGTCGGCGGGGGCCGCGGCGGTTCCGGGGTCGGGTCACGATCAGGCCGGCCGCCTTCGAGGCGACGACCTGCACGACGATGTCGAGGACGGCGCCGGCAACGACAGTGACGCCGGGCCGACCCGACGCGCGTCGGTCGGCGTGACGCTGTCGGACCGGTTGCCGGTCGGGCTCCGCGCGTGCCTGGTCGCGGTGCCGGCGCGTGCGCTGGCCGCCCTCACGGCGGTGCTCGGGCTGGGGCTCGTCCTGGCCCTCGGGGCGGTCTGGCTCGCTCGGCCCACCGTGCACGCGGTGCCTCGGCTGCACCGTACGGTGCCGGCAGGAGCGGCCGGTGCCACCCTGCCGTCGGGAGCCTCCGCCGGACCTGGCCCGTCCGTCAGTGCAGCGCCGAGCCCGTCGCCGTCGATGCTGGTCGTCGACGTGACCGGGGCGGTGCAACGACCGGGCGTCGTGGAGCTGCCCGCCGGCGCCCGGGTCGCCGACGCCATCGACGCGGCCGGTGGCCCGGGGCGCCGGGCCGAGCTGGCCAGCGTCAACCTGGCGCGGCTCGTGGTCGACGGCGAGCAGATCGTGGTCGCGCGACGGGGTCAGCCGTTGGCCCTGCCGGCGCCGGGGTCGCCGTCGTCGACTGCCGGTGCGCCGGCCACGCCGATCGACCTCAACACAGCGACGGGCGACCAGCTCGAGTCGTTGCCGGGGGTCGGGCCAGTGCTCGCCCAGCGCATCCTCGACTGGCGTACGGCGCACGGCGGCTTCGGCTCGGTCGACGAGCTGACCGAGGTGTCCGGGATCGGTGAAGCGACCCTGGCAGACCTCCGCACGCTCGTGCGCGTGTGAGCGGACCGGACCTGCGACTGCTGCCGGCAGCCGCAGCCATCTGGCTCGGAGCGTTCACCGCCACCGGCGTCGCAGCACGATGGTCGCTGTCGGGTGGTGGCCTGCTGCTGGTCTCGGCGGTGTGGGCGGCGCACCGTTCGCGGCTGTGGCTCGCCACCGTCTGGGTGTGCCTGGCCGCCGGCCTGGTCGCGACCGGGCTGCGCGTCGTCTCGGTCGAGATCGGGCCGGTCGACGAGCTCGCCGCCCACCAGACAAGGGTCCGCGCCGTACTCACTCTCACGGCGGACCCGGTGTGGCATCAGGGGACCGTCCAGGGCTCCTCCAACCGCGGGCCGGGGTTCACCGTCATACCGGCACGCCTCGAGCAGGTCTCGGCTCGCGGCCGGGTCTGGCGGACCCGGGCGCCCGTGCTGGTTCTCGCCTTCAGCCGTGGCTGGGTGGGTCTGCTGCCGGGCCAGGAGCTGGCCACGACCGCCCGGTTACGGCCGCCGAGGCCGGGCGAGGCCCTGGCGGCGGTGCTCTCAGTGCGAGACCCGCCGCGGCTGCTGGGCCGTCCCAACCGGTTGGAGCGAGCCGCCGGGTCGCTGCGCGCGGGCCTACGACGTGCCGTCGCCGGGCTGCCGCCGGACGAGCGCGGCCTGGTCCCCGGGTTGGTCGTGGGTGACGTCTCCCGGGTCCCGGGCGAGCTGACCGCCGACTTCAGGACCACTGGTCTGACCCACCTCAATGCCGTCTCCGGCGCCAACCTGGCGATCGCGATCGGCTTCGTGGTGATCGTCGGCCGCTGGTGCGGGGTCCGTGGACGCTGGCTGGCCGCGCTGGGCGGTGCCGCCATGGTCGGGTTCGTCGTCTTGGCGCGACCCCAGCCGTCAGTGCTGCGTGCGGCCGCGATGGGCGCGGTCACCTTGGCCGCCCTGGCCACCGGCCGGCGTCGCGGCGGCGTCGCGTCACTCGCGGCGGCGGTCATCGGGCTGGTGCTGGTCGATCCGTGGCTGGCCCGCTCCTACGGATTCGCGCTGTCGGCACTGGCCACGGCCGGGCTGCTGGTGCTCGCCCCGTCGTGGGCGCGCTGGCTGCACGAGCACCGCTGGCCCTGGCCGGTGGCGCACGCCGTGGCGGTGCCGACGGCGGCCCAGGTGGCCTGTGCCCCGGTGATCGTGCTGCTCTCCGGCCAGCTCAGCCTGGTCGCCGTACCCGCGAACCTGCTCGTGGCACCGGCCGTCGCACCGGCGACTGTGGTGGGGCTGCTCGCCGCCCTGGTCAGCCCGCTGAGCGATCCGGTGGCCGCGCTGCTGGGCTGGATCTGCTACGCGCCGGCCTGGTGGATCGTGACGGTGGCCGAGCACGGCGCGCGGCTGCCCCTCGCCGCGCTGCCCTGGCCGGGAACGGTGGTGGGAGCGCTCGGGCTCGCCGTGGCACTGGCCGGCGCGGTCATGGCCGGCCGGGCCGCCGCCCGCTTCCCCCGGACGGCGGGCGGGGTGGCCGTCGCCGTCGTCGGGGCGGGCACGGTGTGGGCCGGTTCTCCCGGCTGGCCGCCCCCGGGCTGGGTCATGGTGGCCTGCGACGTCGGACAGGGTGACGCACTCGTGCTCGACGTCGGGCCGGGCACCGCGGTCGTGGTCGACGCGGGTCCCGACCCACGGCTGGTCGACGGCTGCCTGCGCGACCTCGGTATCACCAGGGTGCCGCTGCTGCTGCTCACCCACTTCCACGCCGACCACGTCGAGGGGGTGCCCGGCGTGCTGCGTGGTCGCCACGTCGGCCAGGTCGAGGTCGGGCCCTATGACGAGCCCGCGGAGGAGCGTGCCAGGGTGCTGGCCTGGACGAGCGCGGCTCACGTGCCCGTGCGCCAAGTCACGATGGGGGAGCGGGTCGTGATGGGCCCGCTGCGCTGGACGGTCCTGTGGCCGGCGCGGGTCATCGAGGAGGACTCGGTGCCCAACAACGCCAGCATCGTGCTGCTCCTCCGGTCCCGCGGCCTCTCGCTGCTGCTGACCGGCGACGTCGAGCCGCCGGCGCAGGAGGCGCTGGCCGCGCGGTGGGGGGCGCGCCCCGTCGACGTACTGAAGGTGCCGCACCACGGGTCGGCCTACCAGGACCCCGCCCTGATCCGGGCGCTGCGGCCCAGAGTCGCGGTGATCTCGGTGGGAGCGGACAACGACTACGGTCATCCGGCGCCGCGCACGATCCGGCTGCTGCAGGCGACCGGGGCGCGCGTGGAGCGCACCGACCAGGACGGTGACGTCGCCGTGGTGTCGGGCCCGTCCGGCCTCCGGGTCGTCACCTCCGACGGGTAGCGTGACCGGCGATGCCGATCAGCCCGAGCGCCCCACCGGTCACGCTGGTGACCGGCCCCGAGGAGCTGCTGCGCGACCGGGCAGTGGGCGCCGTCATCGCGACCGCCAAGGCGCATGACCCGGCCAGCGAGGTCCAGGACCTGCCCGCCGCCGGGCTGGCCTCCGGACGGCTTACCGAGCTCACCAGCCCGTCGCTGTTCGGCGAGCAGACCGTGCTCGTGCTGAGGGACGTCCAGGACGTGGGCGAGGAGGTCGGCGACGAGCTCAAGCGCTATCTCGCCGACCCCGCCGATGCCGTCGTCCTCGTGCTCGTCCATCCCGGAGGAGTGAAGGGCAAGGCCCTGCTCGACGCGGCCAAGAAGGCCGGCGCCCACGTCGTGGACTGCAAGCAGATCAAGTGGGAGAGCGACAAGGTCAAGTTCGTGGTCGAGGAGTTCCGGGCGGCGCACCGTCGGGTCACCGGCGACGCGGCCGCGGCGCTGGTGGACGCGCTGGGTGCCGACCTGCGCGAGCTCGCCAGCGCCTGCAGCCAGCTGATCGCAGACACGACCGGGACCGTCGAGCGGTCGACCGTCGAGCGCTACCACGGGGGTCGGGTCGAGGTCACCGGCTTCAAGGTGGCCGACGCGGCTGTCGAGGGCCGCTGCGAGGAGGCGCTGGCCCTGTTGCGCCACGCCCTCGCGACCGGCAGCGACCCGGTCCCGGTCAACGCGGCACTGGCCAGCGGGCTGCGCAACCTGGCCCGCGTCGCCGGCGTACCTCGGACAGTGCGCCCGGAGGACGTCGCCCGCGACCTCGGCATCGCTCCGTTCCAGGTGCGCAAGGCGCGTGGCCAGCTGTCCGGCTGGAGCCCGGCAGGAGTGGCGCAGGCGATCACGACGGTGGCGTACGCCGACGAGCAGATCAAGGGCGGCGGGGCCGACCCGGTCTACGCCCTGGAGCGCGCCATCGTTGCGGTCGCGGCCGCCCGCGCCCTGCGCTGAGCCTGCCGCGGACCGTCTCGCGCAGAGCCTGCCGTGGACCGTCTCGCGCTGAGCCGGCTACGGCCCGACGTCGACTGGCGAGTTCTGGCTGGTCGCACCCGACGCGTGGCGAGTTCTGGCCGGGGTTCCGGCTGACAGGTCGACCAGTTCTCGCCACTGGACGACCACGGTCGGGTCTCAAGCCGAGGCCGGACAAGCCGCGGCCGGACAAGCCGACGGCGCCGCCCCAAAGGGACGGCGCCGTCGAGAGGGGGTTGGGGCAGCCTCAGATCGAGGCGGCCTGCTTGGCCATCGCCGACTTCTTGTTGGCGGCCTGGTTGGCGTGGATGACGCCCTTGCTGGCGGCCTTGTCGAGCTGGCGTGATGCGGCCTGCAGGGCCTCGCCGGCCTGCGTCGCATCGCCCGCATCCACGGCCGCCCGGAAGCGGCGGATCGACGTCTTCAACGAGGACTTGACGGCCTTGTTGCGCTGGCGCGCCTTCTCGTTGGTCTTGATCCGCTTGAGCTGGGACTTGATGTTCGCCACGAAGCAGCCTCGATGAATTCCTGGGATGGGAGATCGCGGGCGGCCGATCGCCGGCTCCGCGAGTGATCACCTTACCAACGCCCGTGAGCAGCGGCAAAACGGCGCAGCCCCAAGATCCATTGGGACCTTGGGACACGGACACGCCGACGTGACCCCGGCGTGTCGTGTCCCAACGTCCCAACCGGGGAATCAGGGATCAGGTCCAGAGCCGGCTGGTCTCGAACCAGCGCCGGGTCGCCGCCAGGCAGTGCTTCTGCCAGGGCCGGATCGTCGGGAGGCCGGGCGGTGCCGGCGCCCGGGACCGCTCGGCGAAGAGCCCCAACAGGGCCGCCACCATGGCCCGGAAGTTCTCGACCGGGACGCCTCTTGTGAGCGGGTGCTCACAGAGCAGCGCGTCCGGGTCCGGCCCGCCCTGCACGGCGAAGTCGAAGGCGAGCACGAACAGGTCCAGCCAGCGTGGCCCGCGGCAGGTCCAAGCCCAGTCGAGCAGTACGGCGCTGCCGTCGGCTCGGATCAGCACGTTGTCCGCGCGTACGTCCCAGTGCACGATCGCGTCACCGACCGTGGCTTCTCGGGCGTACGCCGCGAGGTCGCGCATCTCGTCGAGGTGGGCCAGCAGGTCCTCGTCCACGCCGGTCCCGTCCTCGGCGACCTGGTCCCAGGCCCCGAGCAGCCGCGCCGTGTCCGCGAAAGGCGCCAGCCCGGCCGGGGTCGTGGCCTCGGCCACCGCCACCAGCGCGTCGGACACCGCCGCCACGTCCGCCGCCCGCCACGGCAACGACGGGGTCGTCCCCTCGACGTCCTCCATCACGAGCGCGACCCAGTCGCCGTCGTCGAGCATGCCGAGCAGCTGCGGCGCGGGGATCGAGTCCGGCAGCAGTCCCAGCGCGAGACCCTCGCTGCGGTGCAGGCCCGGGGAGTCGGGGTTCAGCGCGGTCCCGACCGCCTTCACGAAAGCCCGCCGGCCGTCCTCGAGGCGCAACCTGGCGGCCGCGCCGGGTGAGAAGCCGCCGATCTGGGTGCGGGCTTCGGCAACGGCCGACCCGAGCTGCGCCTCGACGAACTCCTGCACGTGGTCGGGCAGGTCGGCCCAGTCGACCCGGGGCCCGGCGGCAGCGGGAGTCGGCGTCATCGCCTCAGGATCCCGGACCGGTCGGTGACCGGCCAGCGCATTCAGACCCGGCGACCCACCCCCGTCGACTTGGCGAGTTCTGGCCGTCTGTCGGCCCGCCGGACCGGCCAGAACTCGCCACTCGGGGGCTCGGTCGCAGCCTGTGGAGTCCGCGCCAGTCGAGTGGGTCGGGTAGCGGCGACGCAACCGGGTTCGCGAGCCGCCCGTGGGACAATGAGCGAGGACTCCCCGACGTACTCACTGCATTGG
>JAVEDG010000077.1 GCA_030841245.1 Actinomycetota bacterium | reverse complement strand
GGTGGAGTTGGTAAAGCTCACGTAGAGGTAGTCGACGAACTTCGGCGCCCAGTTATGGAACCGCGGACCGTCCAGTGTCATCTGGGGGAAGAGCAGGTCGGGGTCGACGGGAACTCCCGTGCTGCGGCTGTGGGGTCCGTGCAGGTCCAGCTCCCAGTAGGCGAGCCCGAACACCACGACGTTGGTCAGCCAGATGCCGATCGCCGCGAGGATCAGCGTGCGTCCGGACGTCGTGCTGCCGTTGAGCAAGGAGTCGACGAGCAGGCCGAGCGAGAGCGTGTTGGCGGCGCCGATGAGCAGGAGGAGTGCGATCGACCCGGCCCGCATGTCGCGCGACTTCGCGGTGAGCTTCGTGGGGTTCGTCGCGACAAGTGCGACGAGCAGCACCACCTCGACGCCCGGCAGCAAGTACCGAGAGCCCAGGATCAGGCTCGAGGGCAGGACTATCTGGACGCAGACGACAGCCAGGACGGCGGCAGCCGCCCCCCACCGCGACTCCCGGTACGGCTCCGCTCGGTCCTCCGTGGACGACGGGTCGGACATGTCCTGCCTCCGCACATCGTCCCTGGTGGTGTCGGTCCCGGCATCGGGCCTGCCGTCTGGCACCTGACGATGATCGCACCCGGCCGCGTCGATCAGCGGACGCTGCGAGGGGGCACTGGCGCAGGACGGCATGGCGGCGTCCATCGTGAACCGGGCGATTCCAGCGCGGCGTGCGTCGCCGCCGGGGTCTCCGGGCAGACTTGGGACCGGTGCGGCGACGCTCGGAGGTGCAGATGCCCAGCCGGAAGGCACGGTCGGGCCGCTCATCGCCGGTGGGCCAGAGGCCCGGCTCGCTCACGACGTACCAGCGCAAGCGCGACTTCGAGCGCACACCGGAGCCGGCAGGTGGGTCACCGGAACCGACCCACACCGGTGAGCCGCGCTTCGTCGTCCAGCGGCATCGAGCCCGGGCGCTGCACTACGACCTGCGCTTCGAGATCGACGGGGTCCTGGCGAGCTGGGCGGTGCCCAAGGGCCCGACGCTGGACCCGAAGTCGCGCCGTCTCGCGGTGCACGTCGAGGACCACCCGATGGAGTACATCGACTTCGAAGGCGTGATCCCGGGCGGCGAGTACGGCGGCGGCGACGTCATCGTCTGGGACCACGGCACGTGGGAACCGCACGGCACCGACGACCCCGCCGCCTCGGTCGCCGCGGGTGAGCTGCACGCCGAGATGCACGGCGAGAAGCTGCAGGGCCGGCTGGTGCTGGTCCGCAGCGGGGACGACCGCTCCGGAAAGGAGCAGTGGCTGCTGCTGCACAAGCGCGATGACCACGCGGTCGCGGGCTGGGACCCGGAGCAGCACCCGCGCTCGGTCATCAGTGGTCGGACCAACGACGAGGTCAAGGCCGATCCCGAGCACCTGTGGCGCTCGGACCTGCCGGCCGACCGGGCGGCGGTGCGGCTGCGCCCCGAGTCCGGCGGCGCCGTCGGCGAGGCCGAGCTGTCCGCCCTCGACGCGCTCGGCTCCAGCGGGACGTGGGAGGTCTTCGGGCAGCGGTTGCGGCTCTCCGACCTGGACCGACGACTTGCACCGGCTCGCCGCGGCGGCCCCGGGGCCGTCACCCGCCGGGACCTGGTGCGGTACGCCGCGCGCATCGCGCCCACGGTGCTGCCCCACCTGGCCGGGCGTCCGGTGTCCTTGCACCGGTTCCCGACCGGGACTTCCGCACGCGGGTCTTGGCTGCACCGGCCGCCGGCGCGCGCGCCGCAGTGGCTGCCCCGCTGGACGGACCGTGACGGCACGGCGTACCTGCTCGTCGACGAACCGGCGGCGCTCGTGTGGGCGGCCGGAGCCGGTGCGCTCGAATGGGTACCTGCGGCGGCGAAGGTCGACCGGCCGGACCACCCGACGTACGCCGTGATCGCCGTCCGCGCGGCGCGGGGAGGGTCCTGGGAGGACGTGCGCGAGATGACCCGCCTGCATCGCGCGGCACTGGACCATCTCGGTCTGACCTTCGCGACGAAGCTGGACGGACAGGGCGGCGTCGACGTCGTGGTGCCGATCGACCCCGGTCCGACATTCGGGGAGACGGTTGCCTGGGCCGAGCAGCTGTCCGCGGCGGTCGCCGACGCCGAGCCGGAGGTGGCCGACCGCACCCTGGTGACGCATCCCGTGATGGAGCCGGGGGCAGGAGCCGCAGGGTACGTCGCGCCGTACAGCCCGGTCGCGGACCGCGGTGCTCCCGTCTCGGCGCCGGTGAGCTGGGACGAGCTCGATCAGGACACCAGCCCCGGCCCGTTGTCTCTGGACGAGGTGGTCGAGCGGGCGAGCCATCTCGGCGACCTGGTCGCGACCGCGCTCCGGGGCGGTCAGTCGTTGCCCAAGCTGAGTTGAGGTCGGGTACAGCCGACGCGCCGAACCGACGTGTCAGGCCGCTCTGGCGACCTCGAGTGAGACTCCATCTATCATCAGGCTGACGTCGATGTTTCCCCGTGTGGCGTTCGAGTAGGGGCAGAGCTCGTGAGCTCGGGCCATCAAGTCGGCTGCCTCGGCCGACGAGACGTGCGGGGCGTGCAGGTCGAGCGCGACAGCCAGGCCCATGCCTCCGTGCCCGGTCGGCCCGAGCGCTACTCGTGACGTGATGCGCGAGTCGGACGCGTCGAGCTTCCGACCGTTGGCGATGTTGAGCAGCGCGGACTGGAAACAGGCGGCGTAGCCCACCGCGAACAGCTGCTCCGGATTGGTGCCGTCGCCGCCTTGGCCACCGACGTCTTCGGGGACAGAGAGATCGACATCGAGCCGGCCGTCTGACGTCCGACCGTGCCCTGCTCGTCCTCCCTCGACGACTGCCTCAGCGGTGTACAGCGTCTTCATGTTCTCCTCCAGTCTGTTGCAGACCCACTCCACGTCCTTTACCTCACTGAACGTCCGGATGTGGTGCAGTGTTTCCGGATCCGGCTCTTCCGTGACACCTGGTGGTGAGCGGCCCGCGGGGCCGGGCGGCACTGGCCGGGTGGCTGTCGTCAGCTCGGGGCCAGTTGGGCCAGGTTCAGGTAGGCCTGGACGGCCTCGTCGGTAAGGGCGACGGCCGCACAGTGCCATTGCACCTGGTATGGACCGTGGCAGTGGGCTAGGCAGGGGGTACGACCTGTCGAGTGACGCCAACAGGACACAAGACCGGCCCAGGGACACTCCAGGCCGCCACCGCAACAAGGAGCCCATGCGACGTCCTCCGACCACCACCAGTCGGTGAGCGCGTCCTGGCTCGTGCCGGCAACAGGTCAACGACTCCGGGAGCCGAGCGCGCCGTTGCGCAGGATGGGGTACTTCGTCGGCTCGGAGAGTCAGCAGCACATGCCGAAGCCGACTGGCGGGACCGCACCGGTCCCGGGAGGCCGGCTGCACGCCATCCGGCCCGGCCTTGTCGCGACGCTGTGCGGTATCCCGCTCGGCAAGGTGCACCGCTGGCCCGACATCGAGTGGGTAGGTGGGCTCGGTCGGGGGTGGTGCCGGTCCTGCTTGGTGCTGACCTCCGTCATCGACTAGCGGTCGACGCGGTCGCCCTGCTCCCCCCGGAACGTGTGCACCGCACATGCGCGACACCAGCCGCGACCGATCACGGGGACCCAGGCGACGTCGGGCCAGCAGAACGCCTCTTGTAACGGTTGCCCACACTCGGTGCGTTCGGCCCCCGGCCGGAAAGCGTGCAGTCTGCCCGCGGGCACCTGTTGGGGACCGCCGATCGGGCGCGGCATCCGCTCGACCCGCTCCGAGGCGACGAAGTACGGCGTCACACGCCCAGCCCTTCCGGTTGCGACGGCCTGACGGCCAGCCCGCCCTCCTGCGGCCGGGGCGGCAGGAGAACTCTGGCGGCAGCGCACAGGCGGAAAGGGTCGGATCGTCCCGGTCTCGGCCGAACGGGCCACGGGTTGTGCCCGAACGGCGATGGCATTGCCGCCCACGTCAGCGGGCTCAGGGTGCAGGGAACATGTGGACGGTGATGGTCTCGCCCGGGTAGACGGTTCGCACGAAGGTCCGCCGCTGGATCGCCTTGACGTTCCCGATTGCCCCCTCCTGAACGTTCACCGCCGAGGTCTTTCTCAACACGAGCTCGCCGGAGTCGACCGCGTCTTGCACGGAAGTCCCGCTTGGGATGCGTTGGCTCGCGACCAAGACTGTCACAGGATAGTTGTCGTCCGAGGGGGGCGCGTTGACCAGGACGAGCGTCCCGGCGCCCACAGCGACCGCCGCCACGGCTGCGGTCAACGGCGCCCAGCCCGGCCGCTGACCGGAGTGGGTCAGCGCCTTCCCGATCAGGACCGCCACGCAGCTCATCACCACGACCACTGGGAGCAGCATGGACCATCGCACATTCGCCAGCGCCGGCGCGCACGCGCCGCCCACGACGACTATCCCCGTCGTCGCGCCGCGCAGCACAGTGCCGCCCAGGGCTCGAGAATCAGCACAGTCTGTGAGCCGGGCGAGCATGAAGCCGGAGCCGACAACGGCAGCCAGCCCGAGCGCGCACAGCGACCACCGGAGCCACGCGTGCGCCGACCCGCGGAACGCCACGACGACAGCCGCCAGCAGGACGAGAGCGACCAGGCAGGTCTCGACTGCGACCAGCGACCAGTCAGCGCCGAAGAACGGGCTCGCGCTGTTCTCGGGGTCCACGGTGGCGAGTATGGGCCACCTGTCGCACAGCCGGGTTTCGTCCGAAGATGTCGCCGCCAGTGTCAGGGGCGACAGCCGGAGCGTTCTGGTCCGGTGGACCTCGACCCCGGCGAATGAGGAGTCGACCGGTCGGCGCGTCGCGCGCGGTCCGAATCCGCATCCACTTGGCCCGATCCTTGAGCCACGAGATGCCTTCGGTGCCCAACGGTCGGAGCCAGCGGAATGCCCCGCTTCGGTTCCCCCACCTGACGGTCGACGCTGCGCGACACGCCGCCGGGGTCCGGGGCAGCGTCGGCAACGTACATCCGGCGATGAGGCCCGCGCGGCCGTTCGGGCGAACCGCCGGCGCGCGCCTCTGGCGTCCCAAGTCAGGCTGCTGTCGGAGCGTGTTGGCCCGGTCACGCCCGGGAGTGCCAGTTGCGGCGGTACCCGCAAGCGCGCACTCTCAAAGCTGTCAAGGAACCTCCCGAGACCCCAGAGGCTGCGACATCGTTAAGACACCGTCCGAACTACGGACCCGTACCTTTTCCGGGCCGCGGTGTGGTGCGCCGTCTCAATCCTGATGCTTGGGTCGGCATCGGAGCGGTGTGGTGGCTGCTTCCTTAGGTCGCGTGCCAGGTCCGGGCAACTCAGAGTGAGCGCCGGTCACGTCATGAAGTAGCGGTTGCGCCGGAAGCAGTCGGCCATCACAT
>JAVEDG010000054.1 GCA_030841245.1 Actinomycetota bacterium | reverse complement strand
CACCGTCGACTACCGACCGGTAGAGACCGACGGCGCGCGCAGCGCGGCGGAGAAGATCGCCGAGCTGCTCTGAGCCGCAACCGCCGCGCTCAGCGCGAACGCTCGACCAGCGTCCGCTCGGCGGCTGCGGCGATGCGCGGCAGCCGGAACTCCGCCGCGAGCTCAGCCGCTCGGGTCAGCAATGCGCGCGCCTCCTCGGCCGAGCCGAGCACAGCGGCGCACTGGCCATCGACCAGGCAGCCGTCGGCAAGTGGCGCGACCCAAGGCACCCGCGCGGCCGCGTCCAGCATCGGCGCGAGGACATTTCGGGCTCGCTCGGCTTCCCGGCGGGCGAGCCACGCACGGGCGACCGAAAGGTAGGCGGCCTCGCCGTACAACCACGCCGAGCCGGGCGGTGCCGTGATGGCCGCGAGCATCCGGTCCGCCTCGGCCAATACCTCCGTCGAACCGGTCGCCTCGGCGAGCGGTCCGATGCAGGCCAGCAGGTATGCCTCGGATCCCTCGCGTTCGGCCAGATTCCGACCGCGCTCGAACAACTCGATCGCAGCCTCCGTCGCGCCCGTCTCCAGCAGCGTCCTACCGAGCTGCGCCGCACTGATCGCCGCACACCACGCGTGCGGCGTCTCCTCACACAGCTCCACCGCGCGGCGGCCGAAGGCGATCGCCTCGTCGTAGCGGCCCTGCACCCTCGCCAGCCAGCCGAGATGGGCGGTGTGCCAGCCGGTGTACGCCGCGACGCCGCCGTGCCGGTTGGCCTCCAGCGCCTGCTCGAAACGGGCGGCGGCAGCGGCCCAGTCCCCGGCGGCGACTGCGACGAACCCGGACTCGAACAGCGTCCAGTGCAGACGGAAGTGATCGCCGAGCCGGCGCAACAATGGCTCAAGCTCGCCAACCACCGCCTGCAGCTCGCCGACCTCGCCCAGATAGGCCAACGATGTCTTCTGCCCGTCGAGTGCGGCGGCGAGCGCATCGTCCTCACCGGAGGCCCGCGCGGCTGCCACGGCGCTTCGTCCGTACGCCACCGCGGCGTCGAACTGCAAGCCGTTGCTGGCGATGACCGCGAGCCGGGCGAGCAGCCCGGCTTCCATACCGCGGTCACCGAGCGTCGTGGCAAGACGCATGCCCTGCTGCAACCACGTCATCGCCTGCTGGATCGGCCGACCGAGGGCGACCAGAGGATCGCCGCCGAGGGCTCCCAGCGCGACCATCTCGAGTCGCTGGTCACCGACCTCTCGCGCGGCGTGCAGCGCGTCCTGCAAGTCGGCGATCGCCTCGTCCCATCCGGCCAGCACCTCCCGGGCCCGAGCTCGCGCGACCAGTGCCCGGCCGCGGACTTCGAGCTCGCCGGCCCGATCCGCCGCGGCCAGGCTAAGGGTGAACAGTTCCTCGCCCTCGCGCGTGGCGAGCCGCTTGAGTGCCTGCTCGCCGGCGAGCAACCAGGCGCGAGCCGCGCGCGGCCAGTCCCCAGCAGCGTCAGCGTGCGCTGCGAGAGCCTCCGGACGACCGGGCAGCAGGTCGGCGGCCCGCAAGTGGTACGCGAGCCGGGCCGGCACCGGCGTCGTCGCGTAGAGCACTTCCCGGACAACGTCATTGGCGAACTCGTAGTCCCGGCCCGATACCACGAGCAACCGCGCCGCCAACGCGTCCTGACCGTAGCCGACCACCGTCGGCAACGGCTCGCCGAGCATGCCGGCCACTGTCACAAGGTCGAACGACGTGCCCAGCACAGCCGCACATCGCAGGAACTCCGCGCCCGCGCGCCCCAGCGCGACCACCCTCGCCACCACCGCGTCCTGCAGCGAGGCAGGCACGCCAGCGTCGCCCGAGGCCAGTGCGCGAAGGCTCTCGACGACGAACAGCGGATGCCCGCGGGTGCGCGCCAGGATGCGCTCGGCCATGTCCGCCTGACCGGCGGCGAGCGCCAGCTGGCCGACCGCCTCCGGTGGCAGCACGTCGAGGTCCATGCGTCCGGCGACACCTTCGAGCGGTTCGACGACCTCGCGTTCGTACTCAATGCGTGCGGTGCCGACGACAAGCAGCCGCGCGCCGCGGGCATGCCGCTGCAGGTAGTGCAGGAACTCGATCGTGGATCGGCCGGCGTTGTGCAGGTCGTCGAGACTCACCATGACGGCGGACCGCTCGGCGATCCCGCGCAGGAAGGAGCTCAGGGCGTCGAAGGCCCGGCGCCGCTCGATACTGGCCGGCCCGGCAGCGGCGACGGCCGGCAGATCGAGCAGCCGCGCCAGCTCGGGGATCAGCCCAGCGAGCACCGGCGCGGCGTCACTCACCGCGGCCCGCACGATCTCCGGCGCGAGCGTGCGGGCGGCGGAAGCGATCGCTTCGACGATCGGCTGCAGGAACAAGGAGCGCTCCGCGTCGTAGCAGCGCACCCGCAGCACCGTGCCGCCGGTCGTCGTTGCGATCCGCGCCAGCTCGTCGGCGAGCCGGGTCTTGCCGATCCCGGCCTCGCCGACCACGAGTATCAGCGACGGGGTTGCCGCCGCCGCGGCGTTCCAGGCATCGCGAAGCACCCGGATCTCCGCGCTGCGGCCGACCAGACCGACGGACTCGGCCGCACCTTCGGCGTCGGCACGGACCCGGGTAGTGGGCGGGACGACAGTCTCCGCACGGAGCAGTGCGACGTGCAGCGCCTGCGTCTCCGGCGCCGGATCGGCACCGAGCTCGTCGACGAGCAGATCACGCAGCGCCGCGTACACTCCAAGCGCGCGCCCCGGCTCGCCGAGTCCTTGAAAGGCCCGCATCAGCACCCGGGCCGCGCCCTCGTCATACGGATCGTCCGCCAACGCTGCCTCGGCGGCGATACGAGCCTGGCGGTAAGCGCCCACCGCGAGCGCGCCGCCCGCCACCGCGTGCCGCGCCCTGCCGATCAAGGCAGCGAGCTCGGTCCGCGCCGGCTCCGCCCAGGCAGCCGCCGGCTCGGCCGCCAACGCGTCCGGGCCGGTCAGGGCATCCTGGGCGCGGCTCGCTGCGGCGACGGCCAGGCCAGGCTCGTCGGCAGCCAGCCGGCGTTCGGCCTCGTCGATGAGCGACGCGGCGATGTCAAAGTCGACCTTGACCGCCGGTGCTCGGCCGAGTCTGTACCCGCCCCGGCCGCCATCGATGATGTCCGCACCGAGCTCCTTCCGAAGCCGGCTCACCAGCGTCGCCACGTTGGTTGCGGCGTTCGCTGGCGTCCGATCGCCCCACAGCACTTCAACGATGCGGCCCACAGACACCAGGCGCTCGCGCTCGACTGCAAGCAGCTTCAGCAACAGCCGGGCCTTCAGGCTGCCGAGCGCAACACCGGCGATCGGCACACCGCCGCGCACAACAGTGAAGGAACCGGCGAGCCTGACCTCGATTCCCCCACCCGGACTCGCCATCTCCAACGCTCCCTACGGCTCAGTGCCCCAATCGCTACGCAGAACAGTGTCCGTCGCCCGTGCGGTAGCGGCCAGATACCCGATCAGTGAAGCGCCCCGGGTTCAGTGGAGAGCGAGTTCCCCGACAGCGGCTGCTGTCCGGCGGTGTTCTGACGGTAGTCACTGTTCGTGCGGGGCCGGCGGGGACCTCGGTCCAAGCATCCTGGGGGAGACGGAGCTGGCGGCCGCCAGGGCCGCCGTCGTGGGCAGCCAAGGTCTTGTTGTGAGCAGCCAGTATTGAAAGCCGATTGCCTTGCGGCCTTTGGGCCGCCTGCGGTGGTATGCCCGCCTGCAGGCTGCTCGGCTCAGCCGAGGGGCTGCTATCGAGGGCGTGTTGGTGCCGCCGACTCGGCCCTGATGGTCATGCTCCGCGTCTACGGGCTGGAGTCATCGTGCAGTCCAGGGACAAGCGACGGAGGTACGGTCGGACGCATGGCAGAGCCCCGACGAGCCCCCAGAGACGTCCTTCGAAGACCGACTGGCCGCCCGGCTGGACGAGCCCGTTTCGGGTGATCCCGCGGATTACTTCCTGGCCTGGTCGGAGGTCAAGAAGAATCTCGACCGGCCGCCTGCGGCCCCCCGAGGTGCCCGGCGGGGCGTGATCTCAGCGGCGCCCGTGACGGGTCGGTCGCGAAGCAGCTCGCAAGGGAGTCTTCCCCGTGCTCGGTCGCGTCAGGGCCTCGGGGCGGCTAGCGGGGGTCGAGCTTGGGGCCGGTTTCGGGCTCGAGGCCCTCGTCCAGCGGGTCGGTTTTACGCTGTCCGCGCTCGACCCGCCACGCGTTGAACGCGGCGGTCATGGCGGCTACCCAGGCCGCGCCGAGGATGTAGCCGGCTAGCACGTCGGAGACGTAGTGCACCCCGAGCGCGACCCGGGAGAACCCGACGGCGAGCACCCACTGGATGGCGGCGGCCAGGGCGACAGGCCGCCAGCCGCCACGCAGCACCGGCAGGAACACCAGCAGCAGCACGGCGGCCGCGACGATGGCGGCCTGGGCATGCCCGCTGGGAAAGCTCATCCCGTTCGCGTGTGCGACCGGGTCGGGAAGCACCGGCCGGGCCCGGTCGACGGCCGTCTTGACCACCTGGTTGAGCAGCGAGCTGCCGGCCACGGTCACGACCACGAACAGCGCGAGGCGCGGCAGCCGGCGCCACAGCAGCCAGCCGACGACCACGGCGAACACGGCTAGGTACACCACGGTCGACCCGGCGTCGCTCAGCGCCCGCATCGCGGTCACGAACGGACCGTGGTCGACGGCGTAGCCATGCAGGTCGTCGCGGGCAGCGGCGTCGGCGTCGGCGAGGGGGCGCCACTTGTCTTGGACGAGGAACAACAGCAGCGCGAAGGGAACCGCGATCAGGGCCAGCGCGACCCCTGCGAAGAGCGCCCGCGCTCCGAAGCGCCGCTCGGGCGGGCTGCCCGACGCCGGCCGCTTCTGGGTCACGGAAGTCATCCACGGGAGCTACCCGCGCGGGGAACTCCTACGCAGGGGCGTCGCGTCGGCATCCCGTGCCCTTCGCGGTGCACGCGATCGTGGAAGGCAGCGACCGGACCGTCTGCCACGCCTGCAGCCTGCGGGAGCTGACCGACCTCGGACCCTGGGGTGACTGGCCGAGTGGCACCCGGTGCATGGTGGGCAACGACCTCGCCCCCGATGACTGATCTTCGCTCCTCCTGCTTGTCGGCTCGGCGGAGCTCCTCGGCCGGGACGACTCGCAGGCAGCGAATCGCCGGGCGGATTCATTGGTCCCAGGGGCGAGGGACCCCGCTCCTCCCTGCTACCGCTCTGACACGAGGAGTGAAAGTCCTGATCTGGATGGTTATCGGGCGCCGTCGAGGGACAGGGGGGACCGGGATGGGTCGGCGCGCGGCCCGGCAACCGCGGTCAGGAGCAGCAATGGCCAGTACGGGACGTCGTCACCGCCGGACGGCCTTGATCTCCATCGTCTTCCTGGTGGGCGGTGCGGCGGCTCTGGCCGTCGGGGCGACGAGCCCAGCGGATGCTGCCGGGAAGACGAAGCCGCCGCCGGCGGACACATACACGGTCTACCGCACGACGGCTGATGGGGGAGAGCCAACGATCGGCTTCGACACGGCGCGCAACGCCGCGGTGTACGGCGCGGGCACGGATGACAAGCGGCTGACCTGGAATGACTCGACCGTTCCGGCCACCATGACGGTGGCGCCGGCCAAGGCTGGCACGTCGCTGACCACGCTGGACGCGATCACGTTCACAGACCAGCACACGAACCGCACTTTCGTCTCCCAGTTGGCTGCTGCGTGCAGCCTGTTCTCGTTCAGCGATGACGCGGGCGCGACCTACACCCCTGGCCAGGGCTGTGGGGTGGGCACCGTGCTGGACCACCAGACGGTCGGCGGTGGCCCGTTTCACGCGGGTGCGGCCCTTCAGGCCACCGGCGCCTATCCGGACGCCGTGTATTACTGCGCGCAGGACTCGTTCAACGGCGGATGCGCGACCAGCACCACGGGCGGGCTGACGTTCGGGCCGGTC
>JAVEDG010000370.1 GCA_030841245.1 Actinomycetota bacterium | reverse complement strand
CGGCGTGACGATCGCGCTGCACACCGACCACTGCCCCAAGGACAAGCTCGACGGCTACATGCGACCGCTCATCACCATCTCTCAGGAACGCGTCGCCGGAGGCCGGGAGCCGTTGTTCCAGTCGCACATGTGGGACGGGTCCGCGGTCGAGCTCGAGGAGAACCTCTCGATCGCGCGTGGCCTGCTCGAGGAGTGTGCCAAGGCCAGGATCGTGATGGAGCTCGAGATCGGTGTGGTCGGTGGTGAGGAGGACGGGGTCGCGAACGAGATCAACGAGAAGCTCTACACGACCCCCGGCGACGCGATGCGCACGATCGAGGTCCTCGGCGTCAGCGGTGAGGTCGGCCGCTACATCCTCGCCGCGACCTTCGGCAACGTGCACGGCGTCTACAAGCCGGGCAACGTCAAGCTCAAGCCCTCGATCCTCAAGGACATCCAGGACGAGGTGGGCGCGAAGGTCGGCAAGGACAAGCCGTTCGACCTGGTCTTCCACGGCGGGTCGGGTTCGCTGCTGGAGGAGATCCGCGAGACGCTCGACTACGGCGTGGTGAAGATGAACGTCGACACTGACACGCAGTACGCCTTCACCCGCCCGATCGTCGAGCACATGTTCCGCAACTACGACGGAGTACTCAAGGTCGACGGTGAGGTCGGCGACAAGAAGCAGTACGACCCGCGGACCTACGGGAAGTCGGCGGAGACCGGCATGGCCGCGCGGGTCGTGCACGCGTGCCAGGACCTCCGCTCGGCAGGTACGACGAGGGGCAAGTAGCGCGACATGAGCGAGCACCACAACCTTCTCGGCGAGCCGCCGGAGACCCTGCTGCCCGTCGACCAGACCGCTTCGGAGCTGGCGCTCGGCGCGGACCCCGAGCAGGTGGCGGCGGCTCACCCGACATCCTCGCTGGCCTGGGCCGTGCTGGCCGAGGGCGCGCTGGCCGGGGGCCAGCCGGTGCTCGGTTACGCGTTCGCCCGGACCGGCTACCACCGAGGGCTGGACGCGCTGCGTCGAAACGGCTGGAAGGGCCACGGCCCGGTGCCGTGGGAGCACGAGCCCAACCGGGGCTTCCTGCGTGCGCTGCACGCCCTTGCTGTGGCGGCGGAGGCGATCGCTGAGGACGAGGAAGCCCAGCGCTGCCGGACCTTCCTTCGGGACTCCAGCCCGACGGCGGCCGCGGCGCTGTCCGGCTGAGACATGCCGGCGGGCGGCGAAACCGTCCCCTGCCGCGGTTCCGCCGCCCGCCGGGGCCAGCATGCCGTGAATCTCCGGTCATGTCGTGGCAGCCAGCGGACACTGGCACCAACCTGCCACTACGCTGCACCGCATGGGCATCCTGCGCGTGTGGGGGATCGACGACGTCAGCGAGGCCGTCTACCGGGTGATGCTGCGCCGCCCGGAGCTTTCGATCGAGCAGGTGGCGACGGAGGTCGGCGTCGATGACGACCTGGCGCGCGCCGCGCTCGCCGCGCTGTGCCAGCAAGGCCTGGTCCGGGAGCACCCGACGCCGTCGGCGCTGCCCCCGACCCCCACCATCACCGGGCTGCTGCGCGCCGAGCTCACCGACATCGAGGCCCGCCGCAGTGAGCTCGAGTCAGTGCGCGCCCAGCTCTCGATGTTCACCGCCGACCACCTCGTGGGCCAGACCGGCGGCTGGTCGAAGATGCCGTTCGAGCTGCTGGCCGAGCCCGAGGCGCTGGCGGCGATGGATGACCTGCAACGCAGCACGACTGGCGAGGTGCTGGCCTGTCACCGGGTCACGAGCGGGCCGCAACCTCCGGAGGAGTTCTTCGCGCTGGTCCGCGACCAGCTGGCGGCCGGGCGCCCGATGCGCGGCGTCTACCCGGCGGACGTCGTGGATGACAGCGCGAAGCTGGACTACGTCCTGCACTGGGCCGCCCACGGGGAGGACGTGCGGCTCGGGCCGGTCGACATCCCGGAGATCGATGTCCTCGGCCACGTCGCGCTGGTGTCCGGCGAGTGGGAGGGCGTCGGCGACACCAGCATGATCGTCGTGCACGCGCCGGCCATGGTGGCCATCGTGCGGGAGCTGTTCGAGCGGATCTGGGAGCGTTCGGTGCCTTTGCGCAGGGTCACGTCGCTCGGCGGGGACCAGCATGAGGAAGGACAGCGGGACATTCTCGAGCTGCTCATGCTGGGTGCCAAGGACGAGGCGATCGCCCGACACCTGGGGGTCTCGCTTCGGACCGTCCGCAGGCGGGTAGCAGACCTCATGGACGACCTGGGTGCCGGCACTCGGTTCCAGGCGGGGATGGAAGCCGTACGACGGGGCTGGCTCTGAGCCGCAGCCCGTGAGGAGCCTGATGAGCGACTTCCCCCAGGTGTTGCGGCGGCGCATGGAGACCGTGATCGGCACGCCCTTCACCGAGGGCAACGCGGTCACCGTGCTGCGTAACGGCGACCAGATCTTCCCGGCGATGCTCGACGCGATCCGCTCCGCGCAGGCGACCGTCGACCTGATGACCTTCGTCTACTGGCGGGGCGAGATCGCCCGCGAGTTCGCGGCGGTGATGAGTGAGCGGGCAGCGGCCGGCGTCCGGGTCCGGCTGCTGATCGACGCCCTGGGCGGGCGGCTGATCGAGAACGACCTGGTCGAGCAGATGGACCGCTCCGGGGTCCAGGTCGAGTGGTTCCGCAAGCCGCTGCTCAAGTCGCCGTTCAAGTCCAACCACCGGCTGCACCGCAAGGTGTGCCTCGTCGACGGGCGCGTCGGCTTCACCGGTGGAGTCGGGATCGCCGAGGAGTGGTGCGGCGACGCGCGCAGCAGCCAAGAGTGGCGGGACACGCACCTGCGGGTCGAGGGCCCCGCGGTGGACGGACTCCAGTCGGCCTTCATCCAGGACTGGGCCGAGACCGGCCGGCCGCTGTACGACGAGAACGACGAGTTCCCGGAACAGCCGCAGGCCGGTACGTCGACGATCCAGATCGTGCGCGGGTCGGCCAGCCTCGGGTGGGACGACATGCAGTCCGCGTTCCACATCATGCTCAGCTCTGCGCGCGAACGGCTGCGCATCGCAACGGCGTACTTCGCGCCCGACGAGGACTTCCTGCAGACGCTTTGCGCGGCGCCGGCACGCGGCGTCGAGGTGGACCTCCTGCTGCCGGGCCCGCACGCCGACAAGCGGGTCTGCCAGCTGGCCAGCGAGGCGGCGTACGCCCGCCTGGTCGAGTGCGGGGTTCGGGTTTGGAGCTTTCAGCCGTCGATGATGCACGCGAAGGTGATGACGCTCGACGGCTGCGTTGCGGTGGTCGGCTCGTCGAACTTCAACCGCCGCTCCCTCGACCACGACGAGGAGGTCGTGCTGGTCGCCCTGGACCGGACCTTGGCCGCTCGCCTCGATGCCGACCTCGATGAGGACTTCGGGCGCAGCAGGCAGATCGACCTGACCCGGTGGGAGCGGCGGTCCAAGTCGCAGCGCGCCTTCGAAGCGGCGACCAAGCCGATCCGGCGCTGGCTCTGAGCCGTTCAGGCCGGCGGAGAGATCACCGACCACGCGCCCGGTTCGAGCGCCCAGGAGCGCGCGGACACCGGCCCGGCCAGCTCGCCGTCGGCGTTGATCGGGAACGGCTCGCCCGACACCCGCACCGTGCTGGCCCGGGTGACCGTGACGTCGGCCCGGTGGACGTGGTCCCCGCTGCGCAAGGTGACGCCGAACCCGAGCCGCGCCACCGGGCCGGTCGAGCGCGCCACCACGACGTCCAGCAGCCCGTCGCCCGGGTCGGCGTCCGGTGCCAGCTCGGCGCCGCCGCCGATGGTGCGCCCGTTGGCGACCGCGACCATCAGCACCCGCTCGTCCGGCCGCTGCAGCACCGCGCCGTCGGCCTCGACCCGCAGCGCCCAGCCGCGCTCGGTGAGCCCCGCGACCGCGCTCCCCACCGCGTACGCCGTGGGGCCGAGCCGGTCCTTGAGGTCACCGGCCCGGGCCGCGGCCTCCGCCCCGATGCCCAGGTGGACCGCGTTCACCACCACACCGCCGACGTCGTCGACGACCAGGTCGAGCCGTCGCGGCCGGCCGGCCAGGACGACCCGGGCCGCCTGTTCCGGGTCGAGCGGGACGCCCAGGGTGCGGGCCAGGTCGTTCCCCGTGCCCAGGGGGACCAGCCCGAGCGGCGAGCCGGGGTGCAAGGCCGCGAGCCGGCGCAGCGCCGCGACCGCCGCGTGCACCGAACCGTCGCCACCGGCGATGACGACGGTTGCGTCACCGCGGTCGCGCAGGATCCGCTCGAGGTCGGCGGGGCTGTCCGACCGCTCCTCCCGGACCTCGGCCCCGGCCCGCAGCACCTCGACCGCGGCCGCGACCCGGTCGCCGTGACTCGACCCGGCCGCGGCGTTGCTGACCACCAGGAACCGGTTCAAGTAGCCTCGTCCCGCCCGTCCGATCGGGTGCCCGTCCGTCACGGAAGAGGTGTACCCCATGCCGGCGATCGTGCTGCTCGGGGCCCAGTGGGGGGATGAGGGGAAGGGCAAGGCGACCGACGCGATGGGGTCCCGGGTGGACTACGTCGTGAAGTACAACGGTGGCAACAATGCCGGCCACACCATCGTGGTCGACGGCGAGAAGTACGCGCTGCACCTGCTCCCGGCCGGCATCCTCACGCCGTCGTGCACGCCGGTCATCGGCAACGGGGTGGTCATCGACCCGAGCGTGCTGTTCAGCGAGATCGACGCGCTGCAGTCGCGCGGTGTGGACACGTCGCGCCTGCTGGTCAGCGCTGATGCGCACCTGATCGCGTCCTACCACCAGGTCATCGACAAGGTGACCGAGCGGTTCCTCGGCAAGATGCGGTTGGGGACCACGGGCCGCGGCATCGGCCCGGCGTACGCCGACAAGATCTCCCGGGTGGGGGTGCGGGTACAGGACGTCTTCGACGAGAAGATCCTGCGGCAGAAGGTCGAGGTGGCGCTCGAGGTCAAGAACAACCTGCTGGTCAAGGTCTACAACCGGCGTGCCATCACGGTCGACGAGGTGGTGGAGGAGTTCCTGTCCTACTGCGACCGGATCCGTCCTATGGTCGCGGACACCGGGCTCCTCCTCTCCCGAGCGCTCGACGAGGGTCGGACCGTCCTGCTCGAGGGCGGCCAGGCCACGATGCTCGACGTAGACCACGGCACCTATCCGTTCGTCACCTCCTCCAACCCGACCACCGGCGGCGCGTGCACCGGATCGGGGATCCCGCCGAACCGGATCGACCGTGTGATCGCGGTCGTCAAGGCCTACACGACACGGGTCGGCGAGGGGCCGTTCCCGACCGAGCTGCTCGACGCCGACGGCGACCGGCTGCGCGCCGACGGGGCCGAGTTCGGGACGACCACCGGCCGGCCCAGGCGGTGCGGCTGGTACGACGCGGTGATCGCGCGCTACGCCGCCCGGATCAACGGCGTGACCGACTTCGTGCTCACCAAGCTCGACGTCCTCACCGGTCGGGAGCGGGTGCCGGTCTGCGTCGGGTACGAGGTCGACGGGATCCGGCAGGACGAGATGCCGATGACGCAGACCGAGTTCCACCACGCGAGGCCGGTCTACGAGTTCTGCGACGGCTGGAGCGAGGACATCTCCTCGGCGCGGACGCTGGGCGACCTGCCCAAGGCTGCCGAGCAGTACGTCCACGCCCTGGAGGATCTCTCCGGCGCCCGGATCTCCGCGGTCGGCGTCGGTCCGGGCCGTGATGCGACGGTCGTCGTGCGCGACCTGCTCGGTGGCTCGTAGGCTGCGGCACATGACCACCGCCTCCCCTGACCCCGCCGCCGGCCAGCGCGTTCGCGACCTCGACCGGGCCCACGTCTTCCACTCCTGGTCCGCCCAGGCCCTCATCTCGCCGATGGCGATCGCCGGCGCCGAGGGCAGCTACTACTGGGACTACGACGGGAAGCGCTACCTGGACTTCTCCTCGCAGCTGGTCAACACCAACATCGGCCACCAGCACCCACGTGTGGTCGAGGCGATCCGCGAACAGGCCGCTCGGCTGTGCACCATCGCGCCGCAGCACGCGAACGACCAGCGCTCGGAGGCGGCACGGCTGATCGCCGAGCTGGCTCCCGGCGACCTCGACCAGGTGTTCTTCACCAACGGCGGCGCCGACGCGATCGAGAACGCGGGTCGGATGGCCCGGCTGCACACCGGCCGACACAAGGTGCTCACGACGTACCGCAGCTACCACGGCAACACCACGACAGCGATCCAGATGACCGGGGATCCGCGGCGCTGGGCCAACGACGGCGGCGCGACCGGCATCCACCACTTCTTCGGTCCCTACCCCTACCGGTCGCCGTTCTGGTCGAACTCGCCCGAGCAGGAGTGCGAACGCGCCCTCGAGCACCTCGAGCAGGTCGTGTCCTTCGAAGGGCCGGCCACCATCGCGGCGATCGTGTTCGAGACAATCCCAGGCACGGCGGGGGTCCTGGTGCCGCCCGAGGGCTACCTCGCCGGTGTGCGAGAGATCTGTGACCGCCACGGCATCGTCTACATCGCCGACGAGGTGATGGCCGGTTTCGGCCGGGCCGGTGAGTGGTTCGCGGTCGACCACTGGCACGTCACGCCGGACCTGATCGCGTTCGCGAAGGGCTCGAACTCCGGCTACGTCCCTCTCGGCGGGGTGATCATCTCCGCCGCGATCGCCGAGACCTTCGCCGAGCGGGTGTTCCCGGGCGGGCTTACCTACTCGGGTCACCCGCTCGCCTGTGCCGCGGTCGTCGCGAGCATCAACGCGATGAGGGACGAAGGCATCGTCGCCAACGCCGCTCGCATCGGCGAGAGCGTCCTCGGGCCCGGGCTGCGCGAGCTGGCCGAGCGGCACCCCTGCATCGGCGAGGTCCGCGGGATGGGTGTGTTCTGGGCCCTCGACCTGGTCCGGTCCCGGGAGACGCGGGAGATGCTGGTCCCGTACAACGCGGCCGGCGCGGCGAACAAGCCGATGGCCGACCTGCTGGCTGCGTGCAAGGAACGCGGGGTGGTGCCGTTCGCCAACTTCAACCGGCTCCACGTCGTACCGCCGTGCACGGTCTCGGACCAGGAGGCGAAGGAGGGGCTGGCCGTGCTGGACGAGGCGCTGGCGGTGGCCGACGCGTACGTCGGCTGACATTCCCGCCCGGCACAAGGCCGCGGACCCGTCCGACCCGTTAGCGTTTGCCCCGTGGGCTACGACATCTACTTCGTCCGGCGCGACCCGGGCGGGAGCTTCGAGGACGCCCTCGAGGACATCGAGGACTCCTACGACGAGGGTGACCCCGGCCCACTCACCTCCGTCGAGCTGGAGCAGTGGGACACCCTGCTCCCGCGGGCCAGGGAGATCCTGGGTCTGGTCGAGGTGTTCGAGGACGACCGGACCCGTGAGCTGTTCGCCGTCGACACCGGGATCCAGCTCTCGCTGTTCGCCGGGGAGGTCTCGGTGACGGTGCCCTACAAGCACGGCACCGAAGCAGCGCTCGCGGTGATGCACAAGGTCTACTCGCTCTCGCGCGCCGTCGAGGACGCCACCGGGCTGGAGGG
>JAVEDG010000347.1 GCA_030841245.1 Actinomycetota bacterium | reverse complement strand
GGCCGTCAAGCACCAGGGCGTCGGCCAGCCAGAAGCTGCAGGCGAGGAAGACGCCCTCGTCACCGCTCATGCCGTCGACCTGGCCGCCCGACGTCTCGTAACGCCGGACGAACCCGTCGACCGTGAGCTCGCGTTGCACGGCCCGCAATGTGCCGCGGACCCGCGGGTCCTCCGGTGGCAGGAACCCGACCTGGGGGATCAGCAGCAGCGCCGCATCGAGCTCACGCGAGCCGTAGTACTGCGTGAAGGTCTCGCGGTCCGAGTCGTACCCCTTCGAGCACACGTCCGCGTGGATCTCGTCGCGCAACGCCCGGTAGCGGTCGACCGGGCCGCTCAGGCCGCTGTGTGACACGGTACGCACGGCCCGGTCCGCCGCCACCCAGGCGAGGACCTTGGAGTGGGTGAAGTGCCGCCGCGGCCCGCGCACCTCCCACAGCCCTTCGTCGGGCTCCTTCCAGCCCGACTCGAGCCAGCGCATCAGCCCCCGCTGCATCCGCCAGGCGTCCTCGTCGGGGTCGAGGTCGTAGGTCCGCGCCAGCCACAGCGTGTCCATCACTTCGCCGTACACGTCGAGCTGGCGCTGGTCGACCGCACCGTTGCCGATGCGCACCGGCCGCGACCCCTCGTAGCCAGCCAGCCACGGCAGCTCGCGCTCGGGCGCCTGCCGCTCACCCGCGACGCCGTAGAGGATCTGCAGCCGTTCCGGGCTACCGGCGATCGCGCGAAGCAGCCACTCCCGCCACGCTCCCGCCTCTTCCTGGTAACCGGTCTTGACCAACGCCTGCAGGGTGAACGTCGCGTCGCGCAGCCAGCAGTAGCGGTAGTCCCAGTTGCGCACGCCACCGATCTCCTCCGGCAGCGAGGTCGTCATCGCGGCGACGATGCCGCCGGTCGGCTCGTAGGTCATCGCCTTGAGCGTCAGCAGTGAGCGCATGACCGCGTCCCGGTACGCACCGTCGTAGGTGCACTTCTCTGCCCACTCCTCCCAGAACTCACGGGTCTGTGACAGGGCCATCAACGGGTCGACAGGGTGCGGCCGGTGCAGGTGCGACGGGTTCCAGGTGAGCACGAAGCTCACCTGCTGACCGGCCTCCACGGCGAAGTCCGCGAACGACGCGAAGTCACGCCCGTGGTGTGCCACGTCCGAGGCCAGCCAGACCGCGTCCGGCCCCGCGATGGCTACCAGCATGCCCTCGAGGTGGCGCACCCACGGGACGACGTCGCCGTAGCCGAAACGCAGCCGCAGCTCGCTGCGCATGTCGACCCGGCCGCTGAGCCCCTCGACGATGCGCACCACGTCGGGTGCCTCACCGCGCTCGGGCATGAAGTCCACGACCTTGACCGAGCCGTGCGCGGCGTCCCATTCGGTCTCGAGGATCAGCGTGTCGCCCTGATAGTGCCGGCGAGTGCAGGTCTCCGCCCCGACCGGAGCGAGCCGCCAGTGGCCGTTCTCCTTGTCGCCCAGCAGCGCCGCGAAGCAGGCTTCGGAGTCGAAGCGCGGGAAGCACAGCCAGTCGATCGACCCGCTTCGCCCGACGAGCGCGGCCGCGAGCCGGTCACTGATCAGCGCATAGTCCTCGATGCGTTCGGCCATGCCCACCCTCTCGGTCGTTTCCTTTCTACAGGGCCGCTGACCTGCTGGCCGGGACCTGTGAAGGGAGCCTGTCCCGAATGCGCCGGTCCGCGGCCTCACGACGCGCCAGCACGACGAAGCCGACTGGGGGCGCGAAGGCGAACAGCCACCACTGGACCATGTAGGCGAGGTGCGGCCCGTCGCTGAGCTGGGGTGCGCGGATCGAGATGAGGGCTCGGGGTGGTGCCGGGCTCTGGTGCACGAGCTCGGCGAACCCGCCGTACGTCGGGTAAGGCAGCGTCTCGGCGATGGCGGGTACGTCGATGCGCGTGACCTGTCCGCGAGGCGGCGCCGCGCCGCCGGCCGGCGCCTCGCTCACGCGCAACCGGGCGACCACGGTCACCGGACCGGTGGGCGCGACCGGCATCCGGTCGGGCCGGGCAGCTGTCTGCCCGGCAGGCACGAAACCGCGGTCGACGAGCAGCGCCGGACCCCGGTCCTGGACCAGCGGAGTGAGCACCAGGTAGCCGTACTCTCCGTCGACCGGGCGGTTGCGCACGAGCAGCTGGTGGGCCGCGTCGTACCGACCGGTCACCCGGACCCGGCGCCACTGGTCTGCTGGGTCGAGCCCGTGACCGTCGTGCAGCAGTTTGGACGGGGGCACGGGCGCCAGCGCGAGGTTGTGGGTGATCAGGTCGTTGCCCGCGTGCTTGTGCTCGAACCGGTGCAGCTGCCAGATCCCGAGGAACACGCAGGCCGTCGAGGCCAGGATTGCGCCGGCCAGCATGCGCAGCCAGCGGCTGCTCAGCAGGAACCGGTACACCCCATGACCGTAACGCTGCGGCTGCCATCGCCCCCGGACCCTGACCGACGTCAGGGGGAACACGTAGGCTGGGCGGGTGCTCAAGGACAGCTACGGCCGGGTCGCCACCGATCTGCGCGTGTCACTCACCGACCGGTGCAACCTGCGTTGCTCCTACTGCATGCCGCCCGAGGGGCTCGACTGGCTGGCCGGCCCCGACGTCCTCACCGACGACGAGGTCGTGCGGCTGCTCGGGATCGCCGTCGGCCTCGGCGTGACCGACGTCAGGTTCACCGGCGGCGAGCCGCTGCTGCGCCGTGGCCTGACCGACATCGTGAGCAGGGCGTCGAGGCTTCGCCCCCGCCCCGAGCTCTCGCTCACCACCAACGGCATCGGGCTGGGGCGGATGGCCGCGAGCCTGCGCGATGCGGGGCTCGACCGGGTGAACGTCTCCCTGGACACCCTCGACCCGCAACGGTTCGCCTCGCTGACCCACCGTGACCGGCTGGCCGACGTCCTGGCCGGGCTCGAGGGTGCCGCCGCGGCCGGCCTGAACCCGATCAAGATCAACGCCGTCCTGATGCGCGGGCTCAACGACGACGAGGCCGCCCCGCTCCTGCGCTGGGCGCTCGAGCACGGTTACCGGATGCGGTTCATCGAGCAGATGCCGCTCGATGCCCAGCACGGCTGGAAGCGAGCGGACATGGTGACCGCCGACGAGATCCTCGAGCGCCTGCGACCCGAGTTCGACCTGTCGCCGGTGGGCAAGCGGGACCGCGGCAGCGCCCCGGCCGAGGAATGGGTTGTTGACGGGGGACCGGCGACCGTCGGGATCATCGGGAGCGTCACCCGACCGTTCTGCGCAGCCTGTGACCGGGTGCGCATCACCGCCGACGGCCAGATCCGCAACTGTCTGTTCGCCCGCGACGAGTTCGACCTGCGTGCCGCCCTGCGTGACGGCGAGTCCGACCACGCCCTCGCCGAGCGGCTCAGGTCGGCCATGTGGGCCAAGAAGCCGGGCCACGGCATCGACGACCTGGGGTTCCTGCAGCCGACCAGGCCGATGTCGGCGATCGGCGGCTGACCCGCGATCAGGTCGGGCTTGGCGCCGGCCACTCGGCAACCGGCACGGTCTCCCGCAGGAAACCCCGCGCGGAGAGAAAGCCGCCCAGGCTCTCGCGGTGGCTCTCACAGGCGACCCAGGTCTTGCGCCGGTCCGGCGTGTGCAGCTTGGGGTTGTTCCAGGCCAGGACCCACCGCGCCTCGTTGCGGCAGCCCTTCGCCGAGCAGATCGGGGAGGTCTGCTCCACGGTCATGACGGTGGCCCGAGGGACTCTTCGCCCCGGAGCAGGGCGATGCCGGGCAGCCACGGGGGGAGCCGCCCGGCATCGCGTCGCAGCGTGCCGGAGGGGGGGCCGGCACGCTCCAATCGGAGTATTGCACGAATCGATGTCACATCAATCCTCCGGGCCTTTGATCGAACGTGTGTCATCCGGCCGGGTCGTCAGGGGCATCGACTCGATGCGTTCGCGGCCGCTGTTGGCGAACACGACGGACAGGTAGGGCAGCACCAGCGCGGCCCCGATCATCACCCAGCGCAGCCAGCCGTGGAGCAGGACCGCGAGCACGAAGCAGACCGTGCGAACCCCCATGGAGACCAAGTAGCGTCGAGCCCGGCGGTCGACGTCCGCGCTCACTCCGCGGCGAGCCCCGGTGATCTGGTACACGGGGCGCTTGTCCGCACGGCCGAAGGGGCGCGTCACCACCCCACACTAAGTCACTGTCAGTCCGACTGGAGGATCGCATCGATGAGCGACCGCACCTACCGGGTCTCCGAGATCGTCGGGACGTCTGAGCAAGGCGTCGACGCGGCGATCCGCAACGGGATCCGCCGCGCCGGGGAGACACTTCGCCACCTCGACTGGTTCGAGGTCACCCAGATCCGGGGGCACTTGGTCGACGGGGAGGTCGAGCACTTCCAGGTCGGCATGAAGGTGGGCTTCCGCCTCGAGGACTCCTAGGGAACAGCGCAGAGCGGCGCCTGCTGGGCCGGTCGCCGCAAGAGGCTGGCCCGCCACGGCTCATACCGACGGGGGAGGCGGGAGTCGTGGCGGGCCCGGCCGAGGCTAGGAGCCGATGCTGGGAGATCTCTGAGCCGCTGCGCACGGATCGCCCACCGTGCCTGGCCGACGTCGGCCCGCGGCGGAGCGGGCGAACCATAGGCCCGCTCGCAACGTCCTTGTGACGTCGTTGTGAACATGGTGGACGAATGCGGGGGGAATCATGCAGACCAAGGCACGGGTGCGGCGTGCGGTAGTCCTGACACTCTTGCTGGCGCTTCTCGCAGCGAGCGCCACCGTTCGCGGGTCGGGCTCAAGGTCGGTCACGCACCTCGCTGCAACGAGCACGCCGCCGAACATCGTCATCGTGCTGACCGACGATCAGCGGGTGAACACGACGCGGTGGATGCCCAAGGTCACCCGGCTGCTCACGAGGAAGGGGCTGACCTTCACCCGGGCCATGCTCCCGACGTCGCTTTGCTGCCCCTCCCGGTCGACGATCCTGACCGGGCGGTATGCGCACACCACCGGTGTCTACCGGAACACATCGCCGAACGGC
>JAVEDG010000343.1 GCA_030841245.1 Actinomycetota bacterium | reverse complement strand
CGAGCAGCTCGCGCAGTTCGGCCATTGCGACCCGGCGCTTGCTGCCGAGGTTGATCCCGCGCAGCAGGACGACGTACGTCGGCACGGCAGCCGCTACGCGCCGAAGCCGACGCTGGTGCCGCTGGTGCGCCGGCGCAGCGAGGCGCCCTTGGCCACGGCTTTGTCGCGCAGCTCGCCCTGGAAGGCCTGCATCCGCTCCTGCAGCGCCGGGTCGGAGGCACCGAGGATGCGCACTGCGAGCAGCCCCGCATTGCGGGCTCCCGCCACCGACACGGTCGCGACCGGGACACCGGCGGGCATCTGCACGATGGAGAGCAACGAGTCCATGCCGTCGAGGTAGGCCAGCGGCACGGGTACGCCGATGACCGGCAGCGGGGTCACGCTCGCGAGCATGCCCGGCAGGTGCGCGGCGCCGCCAGCTCCCGCGATGATGACGCGCAGCCCCCGGGGGGCAGCCTGCTCGCCGTACTGCACCATCTCGCGCGGCATCCGGTGGGCCGACACGACGTCGGCCTCGTACCGCACGCCGAACTCGTCGAGCGCCTTCGCGGCCTCCTGCATCACCTCCCAGTCGCTGTCGCTGCCCATCACGATGCCGACCAGCGGCGCGTCGTCGCTACTCATGGATGTCTCCTCGCAGGAAGGCGGCGGCGTGCCGGGCACGCTCTCGCACGTCCTCAGCATCGCTGCCGAGAGCCGTGACGTGACCCACCTTTCGCCCTGGGCGTACCTGCTTCCGGTACATGTGGATCCGGATGCCCGGGTCGTGCGCGAGGCAGTGCAGGTAGCCGTCGTACATGTCCGGGAAGTCGCCGCCCAGGACGTTGGCCATCACGACGTGCGGCGCTGTCATCCGGGTGTCGCCGAGCGGCAGGTCGAGCACGGCGCGCAGGTGCTGCTCGAACTGGCTGGTCCGCGAGCCCTCGATGGTCCAGTGGCCGCTGTTGTGCGGTCGCATGGCCAGCTCGTTGACGAGTACGCCCGCCTCGGTGTCGAACATCTCGACCGCCATCACCCCGGTCACGCCCAGTCCCTCGGCGATCCGCAGCGCAGCCTGCTGAGCTGCCAGGGCGTGGTCCTGGTGCATGGGTGCCGGCGCGACGACCTCGCGGCAGACGCCGTCGACCTGGACGGTCTCGACGACCGGCCACACCGCGGCCTGCCCGTGCGGGCTCCGGGCCACCAGCACCGCCAGCTCGCGGGAGAACGCGACCCGCTCCTCTGCCAGCAACGGAGTGTCGACCGTCGAAGAGGCCAGCCAGTCGTCGGCGTCGCCCGGCTGCTCGACCAGGCGGACCCCCTTGCCGTCGTACCCGCCCCTGGGCGTCTTGAGGACCAGCGGCCGGCCGACCTCCGCGCCGAACGCGGCCAGCTCGTCGGCCGTGGTGACCGCCCGCCAGCGGGGGCAGGCGACGCCCAGCTGAGTGAGCTTCCGGCGCATCACGAGCTTGTCCTGCGCGTGCTCGAGGGCGTCCGGTCCGGGACGCACGACCACACCCTCGGCCACCAGGGTGCGCAGGTGCGCCGTCGGCACATGCTCGTGGTCGAAGGTGAGGACGTCGCAGCGTTGGGCGAACGCGCGCAGGGCCTCGAGGTCGTCCTCGGCCCCCACCGTGGTGCCGGGTACGACGAGTGCGGCGCTGTCGTGGGGGTCGCGGGCCAGCACCTCGAGGGTGATGCCGAGGGCAATCGCCGGCGGGGCCATCATCCGGGCGAGCTGCCCGCCGCCCACGACGCCGACCACCGGGAACCCCACGGCGGCCACCCTAGTCAACCGAAGTGGACCGGCTGGGCGGGACATCCGGTGCCACGCAGCCGGTCCACTTCCACCGCTGTGGATGACCCCGAGATCGACCGGGCCGCTTTGCGCCAGGCTCAGCCGATGCAAGAGGTGGCCTCATCCCGTCGCCTGCCGCTCGAGCTGCGGCCACTCGCGACGGCACAGGACCTTGTGGTCACGAGGCGGCAGCTGGCCGACCTGGGCCTCGGCCACGAGGCCGTCAGGTTCAGGACCGGTGGCGGGATCTGGCGTGACCTCGGTCCGCGCGTCGTCGTCCTGCACAGCGGCGAGCTCACCCGGCGGCAGCGTGCCTGGGTGGGGCTGCTCCATGCCGGGCCCGAGGCCGCTCTGGCGCTGGCGACAGCCGGCGAGGCGGGCGGGCTGCGGGGATACCTCGAGTGGACGGTGCACGTGGCTGTTCCGCACGGCCGAGAGGTCGGTCACCTGGACCACCCGATGGTCAGCGTCCGGCTGCACCAGACCCGGCACTCGTCCTCCGAGCTCGCCCCCGGCCGGACACCCACCCGCCACAACCTGCCCCGGGCCGTGGTCGAGATGGCCTCGGCGGCACGAGCCGACGGTCGCACCCGTGCGGTGCTGGCCGCCGCCGTGCAGCAGCGGCTGCTCAGACCCGCCGACCTCACCCGGGTGGTCGAGTCCCGGCCCACGTTGCCCAAGCGACTGCTGATCCGCGAAACCATCGCCGACGTCGCCGGCGGGGCGCACTCGTTGCCCGAGGTCGACTACGCCCGCGCACTGCGCCGCGCCGGGCTGCCCGAACCGACTCGTCAGCGGAAGGTCTGCCGCCCGAACGGTGTCTGGTACCTCGACAACGACTTCGACGACTGGCTCGTCACCGTGGAGGTGAATGGGATGCAGCACCACGACCTGCTGGCTAGCGAGGCCGACGATGTCCGCCGAGGCGGCTTGCAACGGCGTGGTCGGTTCGCGGTCGACCTCAGCTCGTACACGGTCCGGCACCGTGAACGGGTGGCGGTGCTGCGCACGGCCGAGGCGCTGATGTCGCGCGGCCGGGTGCCGACCCCTGCCGTGCGGGTTCGGCTGCTGCGCTATGCCGCGCGGGAGGACTGGCCGCTCGAAGCCGCTTGACCCCAGCTCGACCTGAAGTGGACCGGCTCGGTCCGGGCTGTTGT
>JAVEDG010000317.1 GCA_030841245.1 Actinomycetota bacterium | reverse complement strand
CTCGGCTGGGGCCGTCGCACGCTGGGCCTGCGGTGAGTCGTCGTCGACCGACGACGAGCCCGGCGTGGTCGTGGGTGTCGGCGAAGACGCCGGGCCGGGCGGTGCGCCGGATCCGCCCGTCGTCGGGCCGGCCGGCCGGGACCCCTGTCCCCCCGCAGGTCCGCCGGACCCGCTTCCGGGTGCGGCAGTGGCGCCCGAGGGTGGCGTCGAGACGGTGCTCGGCCGGGGGGTCGGGGTCGCGCCCGCCGAGGACGGGGCGTTCACCCGCACCGATGCCGGCGGCTCGATCGCTGAGGAGAAGCCTCCGACGCCTGCCGGGATCGGACCGGCGGCCTGACCAGCGACAAAAACGCCCAAACCGGCCAGCGCTCCGGCGCTGAGCAGCGCAAGAAGCGCCGTGGCCACGCCGGTGGATGAACCGGTGTCAGCCCCGGCACGGGTGCCGAAGAACGTGTTCATTGTCCCCGAACTGCTCCGCCGAGACGGTCCGGTCGACCCTCTCCACCAACGCTCACCTTAAGTATCCATCCGATCGGTGGACAGGGCCATACCGGTGATTTCGCCCCAGGGCCGGTAATGCTGAAGCACTACGCGACGATCTTTATCCTTTCCTGACCAACCGGCGCGTTACGGACACCACGGTTCGGCGCGGTCTCCCGGTGGTAGATCCCCGCCATGGCCTCCCTCGTTCTCGGCCCGTTGCTGCGCCACGTCGGCGAGACCGACGCGACCGTCTGGGTCGAGACCGACGGCCCGGCGACCGTCGAGGTGCTCGGAACCCAGGAGGAGACCTGGGAGGTGTCGGGCCACCACTATGCGCTCGTCTGCGTCGAGGGGCTCGCGGCCGGTTCCGAGACCCGCTACGAGGTGCGGCTCGACGGCGAGCTGGTCTGGCCCGCGCCCGGCTCGCCGTACCCCCCGTCGAGCATCCGCACGCTCGGCGACGGCCCCCTCCGGGTGGTCTTCGGCTCCTGCCGTTACGCGCGGCCGGAGGCCGTGGCCGATGACAAGCACTTCGACGCCGACGCCCTGGACGCGTACGGGGTGCGGATGATGCGCAGCGCGCCGGACCAGTGGCCCGACGCGCTGCTGCTGCTCGGCGACCAGGTGTACGCCGACGAGACGTCAGAGCACACCAAGGAGCGGATCCGGGCCAAGCGCGACATCAAGACGGCGCCGTACGACCAGGTCGCGGACTTCGAGGAGTACACCTGGCTCTACCGAGAGTCCTGGACCGACCCGGCGGTGCGCTGGATGCTCTCGACGGTGGCCACGTCGATGATCTTCGACGACCACGACGTGCGGGACGACTGGAACACGTCCGCGTCCTGGCGGGACGAGGTCAAGCGCACCTCGTGGTGGGAGGAGCGGATCATCGGCGGCCTCTCGTCGTACTGGGTCTACCAGCACATCGGCAACCTCTCCCCTCAGGCGCTGGGGGACGACGAGCTCTACCAGAAGGTCCGGGCCGACGGCGGGGACTGCGCGCCCATGCTGCGCGAGTTCGCCGCCGCGGCGGACAAGGAGGCGGACGGCCAGAAGGGCGCCCGCTGGTCCTACCGCCGTGACTTCGGCCGGACCCGGGTGCTCGTCATCGACTCCCGCTGCGGGCGGATCCTGGCCGAGGGTGAGCGCTCGATGGTCTCCGAGGCGGAGTTCCGGTGGATCGAGGCGCAGACCGAGGGCGACTACGACCACCTGCTCGTCGGGACCTCCCTGCCGTGGCTGCTCGCCCGGGCCCTGCACGACATCGAGTCGTGGAACGAACGGCTGGCCGACGGCTCACGGGGCCCGCGGATGGCCCGGATCGCCGAGAAGTTCCGGCGGCTGGCCGACCTCGAGCACTGGGCGGCGTTCCGCAAGTCCTTCGACCGGCTGGGTCGCCTCTTCGGACGGATCGGCCGCGGCGAGCAGGGCGAGGCGCCGGCCACCATCTGCGTGCTCTCCGGCGACGTGCACCACGCCTATGCGTCACAGGCTCGCTACGACGACCCCGCCATGACGACGCAGGTCTACCAGCTCACCTGCTCACCGGTGCACAACTACGTGCCGCTGGCGATGAAGGTCGCGTTCCGGCTCGCGTGGAGCCGCGCGGCGGAGAAGACGACCCGGTTCCTGCTCGACCGGGTCTCCCACGTCCCCCGGATGGAGCTGGACTGGGACCGCCTCGACGGGCCGTTCTACGGCAACGAGATCGCGACCCTGCTCATCGAGGGGCGCCACGCCACCCTGCTGATCGAGAAGGCGTCGGCCCGGGCCCAGGACCCGCGCCTCGAGCAGGTCTGCCGCCGCCAGCTTGCCTGAGCATCTGGCCAGGTTCTGCATGATCAACAGCGGAGTGTGAAACAGCTTCAGAGTTGATCATGCAGGAATCGGCCATTGACAAGGGTTCTTTCGAAAGACTACTTTCCACACATGGTCGAGCCAGGGGACGAGCCCGCGGAGCCCGGGATCACGCCCCGGCTGCGCCGGCTGGACGACCCGATGGTCATGCGGGCGCTGGCCCACCCGCTGCGGATCCAGCTGCTCGAGCTGATCAGCCTGCACGGTCCGCTCACGGCGACCGAGTGCGCCGAGCGGACCGGCGAGTCACCGGCCTCGTGCTCCTTCCACCTGCGGATGCTGGCGAAGTACGGCTTCGTCGAGGAGGCCGAGGGCGGCACCGGCCGGCAGCGGCCCTGGCAACGGACCGCCGTCGGGCACAGCTGGTCAGCCGGTCCCGAGCAGAGCGAGAGCCGCGAGGCCGCGCAAGGACTGGCCCAGGTGATCCGCTCGCGCACCATGACCCAGCTCGAGGACTTTCTGGCCCATGCCGGTGAGCTGGCTCCGGCCTGGTTGGAAGCGAGCATGCAGTCCGGCGGGACGCTCTGGCTGACCCCGGACGAGCTGGCCCGGATGGACCAGGCGATCCAGGCGCTCACCGCACCCTTCCTGTCCCGGTTCGACCGCCCGGA
>JAVEDG010000445.1 GCA_030841245.1 Actinomycetota bacterium | reverse complement strand
TTATCTCGATGCTGTAACCGCCGGTCGGCTTCTGCCCCTGATACGCGACGACGACGGCGCGCGTATCGAAGCTGACATCGGGCAGAGGGCGCCCCGCGCCGATCACTTCCCACGCGCGGCGCCAGGCGGCGTCGTCGGTAATCAACTCGATGGCGCGACCGCCCTCGCGCGTGCTCATCGTGCCGGTGGCGAGCAGCGAGAACTCGACCGGCTTCGCCTCTTCAGCCGACCCTTGCGTGTCTGCCGCCGCCGCGCGCGAGGCTTCGTCGCCGAGCATCGCCATGCGCAGAATCTTGACGGGCGGCATGCCGTAACTGAGCAGGCGGTCGTGGAAGTCTCCGAGGCGGAAAGAGTCGCCGAGTTGTTTCTTCCACTCGTCACGCAGGCGCAGTATCTCCATCTTGCCGAGCGTGTAGACGAGATACGTCGGGTCTAAAGTCCCGCGCCGCGCCTCGCGCTCGGCGTTGGTGCGCGCCTGATAGCCCTCGCGCATGAAGAAGCCGACGGCCTCGTCGTAGCTCATCCCCGCCGTGTGCAGGCGCAGCCCCACGACGTAGCGGCACAAGCGCAGCAGCGCCGCGTCCAACTGCGCGAGCCGCAGCTTCGGGTTGTTGCCGCCAAAGCCTTCGTCCAACATCATCTGCTCGCAGTAGTGCGCCCAACCCTCGACGAAGCTGGCCGACCCCAAAGCCGAGCGCACGCGCGAAGGCGACTGCTTCGCCTTCAGCAGTTGATAGTAGTGGCCCGGGTACGCTTCATGTATCGAAGTGATGGTCAGGCCGTAGCGGTTGTAGTGGCTGAGGTGCTCCTCCTGCTGCTGCGGCGTCCAGGCGGCGTCGGCGGGCGTGACGTAGTAGTAGCCCTCGTTGGCGACGCGCTCGAAGGCGCCGGGCGCGTCGAGCGAGGCGAAGGAGAGCGAGCGCGCGTACTCGGGCGTCTCGGCCACGAGCAGATTCTCGCGCGCGGGCGGCGTCAGAATCTCTTCGGTGCGGACGAAGGCGCGGATGCGGTCTAACTCCGAGCGCGCCTCACCCACCAGGCCGTCCGCGGTCGGGTGCTCGCGCGCGAGCAGTTGGAGCGCGGCCTGGACTCCACGTCCCGGCGCGATCTCCTCGGCCACGGCGCGCATCTGGTCTTGCGTCTCACGCAACTGACGCTCGCCCTCGCGCAGGAGCGCGGGCAGAGGCGTCTCGACCATCTCCTCATACAGAAGCTTCTTCCGGTAGTTCTCCGCGCCGAGCGCGAAGTCGCCGTTCGAGCGCGGGAGCAGGTCGCGCTCCAGCCACTCGCGGAAGGAACGGAGCGCGGCCGCGGCCTGCGCGTTCGCCTCGTGGAACTCTGCGCGGCGCGCGGCGTCGAGCTGAGAGCCTCCGGCGCGCTCGAACATCTGCGGCACGACGCGCTCGAAGAAGGCGACGCTGCCCGCGGCCTGCGCGACGGCCGTCTCGGTGTATATGCGCGGCGGGTTGTCGAGGTTGCTGCGCGCCTCCGCGAGCAGCCGCGGTATCTGCCGCTCGCGCGCGAGCACCGCGGGGAGCCGCTGCGCGACGGGCGCGTAGGCGCGCTTGAGGATGTTGTCGATCCCCGAAGAGACAAGGCGATTGTAGAGGTTCGGGTCGCGCCGCCACATCCGCACGTCTTCGAGTTCGAGCAACTGCGCGCGCGCGTGCGACCCCAGCACGAGGTAGTCGTAGCGCGCCTCGGGCGACAGGCGCCACTCGGGGACGCGTGCGAGTTCCGCGAGCACGCCGCGCAGGCGTCGCGTCTCGGCGGTCACCGTGCCGGCATCGCGCTCTTCGAGCTTCGAGTCGAACTCGTGCAGCCCGGCCGCGGTGGCCTCCGAAGGGTTGAAGGCGTAGTGGCCGCGCAGGTACGCGTCGGCGATCTGCGCGACGCGCGCGTCGTACATCCGGTTCGCGGTCGAGACACGCGCCGCCGCCGTGTTGCCGCCGCCCGACGGCCGACGGCGCCGCTGCGCCGACGCCCCGTCACACGGCCACACCGACGCGCAGACGACGAGCGCGAAGAGAAACGCGGGAAACTTCCTTCTCATGAAGCGGAACACCCTCGGAAGAGCGCGGGACGAACAAACATAAACGCCCGCGGAAGGGAGACGAAGAGCGAGAGCAAGATTAGCACAAAGCAGTAGACAGTAGTCAGTAGTCAGTAGTCAGTAGTCAGTAGAAGAACCTTCTTAGCAGACACCTCACTGGTCGTCGTCAACGCGCGCCGGGATGAGCCTACTGGCTACTGACTACTGTCTACTGTCTACTGCTTTATGCCTACTGTGTCGGAGCGATCTTCTCGCCGAGCCAGCGGGCGGGCTCGTCGAGGGGGGCGATGTGGTGGGGCTTGCCCTGCCAGACGCGGAGGATGGAGATGATGAGGAAGATGAAGGCGGCGAGGCCGAAGAGCAGGCCGCCTAAGCCGTTGCCCGAGGCGAGGGCGACGAACTTGAAGAGCATTGACACGGCGAGTACGACCATGTGCAACGCGAGCCCCTGCGCGGCGTGAAAGCGCGTGCGAGTCTCCTCGCGTGGCACCATCGCCAGCTCGATGATGGACGCGACCAGACCGATGTAGAAGGGGAAGTAGGGCAGGATGACCGCGTACTTCTCGGGGAGCCCGAGGCGCGCGACGGGGCGGTGGGTCGGCCCCGTGTAAGACTGGTACGGATTGGGGTAGGGCGAAGAGGGGCCGGGCGGTGGCGGGACGGTGGTCGCGGGCGGCTGGTGCGGCCCGGCGCCGAAGGTCGTGAAGGGCTGCGGTTGCGGTCGCGGCGGCTGGTATGCGGGCGGGGCGAAGACCGAAGGGTACGAGTCGGCCATCTGCTCGTCGAAGCGGCGCGTCGGCTCCTCTGTGACGGAGTCGCGGCCGGACTGGTCGGCCTCTTCGGGGCGCGGCGCGCGCGTGGCGCCCCACAGGTTCTCCTCCGTCCGGCGCACGAAGTCCGGGTCGAGCGGATCCGTGTCGTACTTGCTCCTCTTCTCCGTCATGTCTGCTCTTACGTCGCGCGCGGCGCGCGGGTTCTCTCCCCTTCAGCCTTTGATCTCGAAGGGCGCAGGCTCCCAGCGCCCTTCACGCTCAGAGATGCGGAAGGCGCGCAGGACGCACGCGCCCTCGTCGAAACCGATTATGAAGTAGAACGCCTCCGGGTAAAAGGCGAGCCGCACATCCGTCCGCGACGGCGCGGGGTCATTCGAGCGCGGGTGCGAGTGGTAGACGCCGACCAGCGTCTCGCCCCGCGCGCGCATACTGCGCTGCGCCTCGAACAACTCCTCGGGCGCGGCCTCGTAAGCGACCTCGGCGTGCGGCGCGACGTTGCGCAGAGGGTAGACGGTTACGGCCCGGTTCCCTTCGCCGCCGAGCAGCCCGCAGCACTCCTCCGGCGACGCCGCCCGCGCGTGCGCGAACATCTCTTCGACGAGTATCGGAGGAATCTTAAAGTCCGTCGGCGTGGCGGGCGGCACTTTACCTCTTAAGTTGAGTGCGGCGTCAATTGAATCCTAACGCAGAGGCGCAGAGGGCACAGAGGAGGCGCAGAGGGTTGACTTATCTCTGCGCTTCCTCTGCG